>JAESQE010000093.1 GCA_016765335.1 Planctomycetaceae bacterium | reverse complement strand
ACCAGTTCTGCTGAAACAATGAATCCAGCTTCGTCGTTGTACAGATTGTTGATAAGATTTTTCATGGTGTGTTCCTTTGTGTTTCCCGTAAATGAATGAATCGTTGTGTGAGTCATTTTGAAGTGTGTGAATCTTTCAGACTCGTGTTGTTTATTCTGTAAAGCAGCCTGTGTGCCAAACTTGACAGACTCGACCGGGAAACACACACCAACGCCAGTCGGGATATGACGCATCTTGATTAATGGCAGTCACTTACGATTGTTTCACAAAAGTTTGTAAAGTAAATTTCACAAAACTCTCACAGGTCAGTGCATGATGCTCAAAATCAACTTGAATCAAGAGGTTGCCAGCAATATATGCCGTAACCTGTTTTGCAGCAGTACGTTACGTAGATGATGCAATGTGGATGCGTGTTGTGATTTATCAACATGGGCTTAATATGGGCCAGCAAGGGCAGGTGCAAAAAATCAGGTCTTTTCACAGTGTGGGAAAACTGTTAAACATCCGTTATGCGCGCAACTCCTATAAGTTATGTGAGTTCAGGCGTTCTTCTTTCATTAATCAATGAGAAATGCGGCTGATTTCCCGAGCGGCACGAATTTCTAGAGAGGCACAGGCAAGGATGTCTATGCTCCTTTTGAATTATTAAGAGTTCCCTTTTATTAACGCCCATCAAGTCAACAGGATGTGATTATGACTCGCGTTCATCAAACAATAAAAACGAACAATGCATTGCGTGCCGGGTTTCCCGTGCAACGTCGATGGTTTGCAATGGGCTGTGTTCTGGCAAGTCTCGTTGCTGGATGCACTCAAGGTACAGGCTTGGGGAGCATGACCTCGATGATGCCCGGCAGTGGAATATCAGGCCAATCAGAGCCGGATATTGATTACGAAGCCGAGACCGCTGCCCGTAAACGAAACAGTAAAGCAGATCCATTTGACAATTAAAGAGACCTCTGAAATTCAGTTCTCCCCCTTACGAAGAGGGAGTGAGAGGGGGTTTCAGCTTGGCTCTTATATGTTCGAACGGTTTTTAAGATATATATTTAGGAAGGCGTGATCGCTATGGCAAACAAGCCACGTGGTCAATTCAAATTTGGTCCATTGCGGATGCTACTTATAGTTGTCACCCTGGCAGGGGTTTGTGGCTGTGAGGTGGGGAAAACCATGTTCCAATACGGCAGCGGCGGCAGTCCCTGGGTGGGCATTAATCTGCTACCTAAAAAAGCTCGTGCAACAGAAATTAGCCACAAAAAAACAGTCCCTTCGTCCAAGCAGGATTCAAAAAGTCATCGATTGAGTTTTCGGAAAAAGCCACCCAAGGCAAAGTTTCATAAACAGCCGTTGCGTCTGAATTTGCCTTCGAGTCAATCGTCAAATCAAAACAAAAATAAGGACTTCATGGATTTAGAAGATGGCTCCATTCCCGTCTCGCGAGTCGTCAATTTTTGAAATGATGCGTATCATACCAGGAATAGGAATTTGTTTTGTCTCAGGATGTTCGACATCAGTCTGATCGGCTTGGCTTGCTTGGTCGGCTCACATCGCTGGTTTCTACACATCCTCGAAAAACATTATTCTTGACTGCGATCATCACTCTGATTTGTGTCGTGGTTACTCTCACCGGATTAGAATTCAAATCTGATCGTTCAGATTTAATTAGCCCCGATGCAAGTTTTCATAAGCGTTGGCTCGAATATTGCGAGCGGTTTCATGAAACCAATGAGCTGCTGATTCTTCTCGAAGGTGAGTCCGCTGGCGAACTGGTTCGCTCACGAGAGTGGCTAATTCGTGAGATGCAGAATCGTTCCGAATTATTTGGAGATGTACTTTCGCAGTCTCAGTTGATTGCTCAAAGTGATCAGGATTTCCTTTTAAGTCAAGCTGTTGATCCCCGCAATTTACAAGCGGACTTGCAGTTGGCGTTAGCTGTCCAGGATTCGAAGGGGCGAGCATCTGCTTTATTCACACTGATCGGAGTTGCTCAGCAGGAATTGCAGACATCGCAGCAGACTGCAAATTCGAAACTGCCCATAACGAACCGCATTGTGCATGCTTTGGAAGAATCTCTTCAAGCGATTGATACTTCTTATGAAAAATTCTTTCCTGAAAATTCTCCCCGGCCTGGTCCGCTTTGGAATCAGTATCTTTCCGGTAAAAAAAAGCAACCAGCAAAATCTATTCAGAATCTGGAATCAGTTGCGGGGAAACCTGAGGTCAGCAAAAAGCATGCTCTTCCAGAGCTTCATCGTGAAATGATCAGTGTTGTTCCATTAACGGGATCGAATTCGGGGCCGGGGAAGTATCATCAAAGTTTGCAGGAACTGAACCGTTTGATCCAGGCATCTCGCCAGCGATTCCCTGAAGTTTATCACGGAATCACTGGGATTCCGCAAATAGAGCATGAAGAAATGGCTCGTTCGCAAAGTGATATGGTCATTGCCTCTGTGGTATCATTTGGTGGTGTTGTCATTTTGCTTCTGTACGGTTTTCATGGATTGAAACTGCCCATTGCGTGCTGCATTACCTTAGGGGTTAGCATGCTGTGGACCCTGGGGTTGACGACCGTACTGATCGGCCACTTGAATATTCTTTCGATGGCGTTCGCTGCAATTCTGGTTGGCTTGGGGATTGATTTTGGAATTCATTTGCTGACCAGTTATCTCGATTTTCGTCAACAAAATGAATCGGTGATTCGCTCTGTTTCTCGGGCGAGTGATACCGTTGGCAAGGGCATTGTTACAGCTGCTGTGACAACATCGATTGCTTTTCTGTGTGCAGGAGTGACAGATTTTCCTGGTGTCGCAGAGTTGGGGATTATTGCAGGTTGCGGAGTGCTTTTGTGCGCTATGGCAACCTTTCTGGTTTTTCCGGCTTTAATTGCTTTGATGGATCGTCAGAAATCTCCAGGCCAGAATCAGCTGACAAGTCGTCGGGCGAGTTCTAAAGATTTTATTTCCTGCAACGCATTAAGGAAGACGGTTAGTCATCGTCCGCTTCTCACAGCAATTGTGTTTCTGGTTCCTGTTCTGACTTTATGTAGCCAAGCCTGGAAAATTGATAATTCGAGGATTGCATCTCAGGTTGTGTATGACGCTAACTTATTGCACATGCAACCAGAGGGACTGCCCGCGGTAGAAACGCAACAAAAGTTGCTGTCCGGTAATGGAAGCAGCGTTTTGTATGCCGTCACTTGGTATCCCAGTCAAGAAGAAGCCATCGAACAGGCACAGCGATTTCGAAACTTGCCTTCTGTTTCCCGAGTTATGGAATTGGCATCACGCGAAGTTACGGGAAGGGAATCTCCAGAGCAACTCGAAGGTTTGTTGAGTTTATCAAAACAGATTTCCTCCCCGCCAACTCATTTGCTACCTCACAACCCTGCACAAATTGGCCAAGCGATGGAAGCCGTGCTGGAAAAGTTGGGGAAAGACCAAAGTGTCTTCGCGGTTCAAGTTCGCTTGCAACTGGATCATTTTTTGGAGATCTATTCACGACAGCCTTTCGAAGTACAAATTCAGATTTTGGATTCGGTGGAGCAGGAGTTACTGCGTTCGCTGTGGTCAGAAATACATATCCAAACGGCTGAGCTATCAAAATTTCTCGAACAGCAAAAAGAATTCGGCCAAGCATTGAAGTCGCTGTTTATTAATTCACAGGGAGACTGGTTGCTCCAGATTCACCCCAGGGAAGATATCTGGAGCGACGAACCGTTAGAGGAATTTGTCACGCAGTTGCGAACTGTTGATCCCTTGGTGACAGGCACGCCTTTGCAAAACTTTGAAGCTTCCCGTCAGTTGAAACAGAGTTACACGAACGCAGCAATTTACGCTGCGTTGGCCATCGTTCTTGTGTTGCTGCTTGATGTGACGAAACTGAAAACAATTCTGATCGCTTGGCTAGTCCCTATCCCGTTGCTTGTCGCTGGATTGGCCTTAGGTTCGAGCCAGGGCTTGACTGATCTGCAAGATTTGCCAGTGCTCGATTTACTTGCAGCTTATGTGTCATGCGTCACATTGTTTAGTCTGCTGATTGAACGTCGTGAGTGCGTGATTGGCTTGCTTGCCATTCTGCCTCCTGCAATGGGGGCCTGTATGTTATTAGGAGTGATGGCAATTTTTGAGATCCCATTTACTCCAGCAAATTTAATCGCCTTGCCTTTGGTGATGGGAATTGGCATTGATGATGGCGTGCATGTGGTTCACGATTTCAAACGCAGCCTGTCACGTTATCAGATGTCTGCAAGCACGTGGCGTGCGCTGGTATTGACCTCGCTAACTTCCATGATTGGATTCGGCAGCTTGGCAATCGCCTCCCATAAAGGTCTGGCTGGCCTGGGAACTGTTGTGATGATCGGGATTGGAAGTTGCCTGTTTGTATCAGTGATTTTACTCCCCGCAATTCTTTCCCTGTTTTCGCAGCCAGATACGCATTCGCGAATTTGTTAACGTATTGAATCTTTCGAGTCACAATGCTTCGGGTTACGTATTGTTGGAGTTCACGCTTTAGCGTGCTTCATTTCAAATGGGGTGACACTCAACAACAAGTGCGTCAGTCGTATTGCAAAACAACAGATACGTATCAGAACTGATAGATTTCGATTTCCCAGTCCCCTTTGCCGATGACTTCCATCGTGTATTCTCCGCCTTCGCCGTAATTGAGGCTGCCGTGCTCACGGATTGGCTTTCTCTGCATTTCCATAAGCATGCCTTGGTGACCATCTTTTCGTGTCCAGATGATCTGCTCAATATGCCCATTATGAGTCCAACGAAATTCCCAGTGCTGATTCACTGTAAACGGACCGACTGTGCCCTGATCTTTGCCCGTGAATGTTCCAACGTGTTTAAACGGAGACTCATCTGGCGGACCAACCACCGAAGAAGCAATAAACGTGACCGCAATCACACACACCAGCAAGCCCAGACAAACGAGCGTAAAGCCTGTTGCTGTTTGAATCCCTTTTTTCGGTGAGAGAGAAGGTTCTTGTTCCATTTCAAATCGCCATATCCTGCGCCCATCGGGCGACCTTAACTAAAANTGTGAGGTGTACTATATTATTGAAGGAACCGCTAAAAATTGAAAAAGGCATGGTCAAACGACACAGACAGGAATGTCTGTGCTCCGCTGGAATTCATAGAGGTCCCCTTATGCGGTTTCATGTCTTCACTACTATTCTACCCACATTATCTTACAGACTCAAATCCCAATGAGAACAGCCGGGATCAACAAGGCAAAACTTGCCGCTTCAGAATGAAATTATTGGATTGACTGCTCGATACGATGGTTCTTGGAGTTGTAGTTCGCGCGTTGCATATTTCCTAAGTCCTTGTCAGTACAAGGCCACGAGCGATAGCTTCGCGCAAGTATTAATTGAGTTTGGTATAAGTAGTCTAGAATGCTGATCAAGCGAGGTGGTGGCCCAAACTTCGTAGACCAATTTCCCCCTTTGAATTAAATGACGAATTAATATGTCAAACCCTGAAAGATCCTCTTCGCCTGTTATTATCGGCGTTGTTACCGTTTCTGATCGTGCCTCCCGAGGCGAATACGAGGATCGTGGCGGACCTGCTATCCAAAAATACCTCAACGATGTCGTTTCGACTCCGTACCAGACCTGCCTGAGAGTGATTCCGGATGAGCTTTCGGTCATCGAGCAGACACTACAAGAATTGGCGGACACTGACGAGTGTTGTTTAATCATTACCACAGGCGGAACTGGCCCTGCCGCCAGAGATATCACACCCGAAGCAACCGAAACTGTCTGTGAAAGAATGATGCCTGGGTTCGGGGAACTGATGCGTAAAGTCTCATTGGAAAAGGTACCGACCGCAATTCTTTCCCGCCAAACAGCAGGCATTCGTGGCAAAACCTTAATCGTAAACCTGCCAGGCCAGCCCAAAGCTATTGGTGAGTGTCTCGATGCTGTTTTCCCTGCCATTCCTTATTGCATTGAACTGATGCAAGGCCCGTACATGGAAACCAATCCCGAATTCATCGTCGCATTTCGCCCCAAAAAGAAATAACAACGTCGAGCGTTGCTTCAAGGCAGACAAGAATGTCTACCCTCCGCCTGCAAGTGCACCCATGACCATGCTCACTGGCATTTTCCCGCTAAAATAGGGAAAAGTCGCATTGTAAATGTTACGTATTGCGTAGATTTGCAGCCATCGGTACGATACCGACGATTTTGTTCCAGCTGCGATGACGGGGGCCATCGGCAGGGAATATCCAGGCATCGCTGCCCTCCCAGAAAACACAATTAATAAGATAGTCTTGCTTGTTATGGCAGACTATTTTGTAGGGGCGGGTATCTAGTTTTATGACGACACAAGCTAATTGGAAGCAAAAAGTTCTTGATCGGGAGTGCCTGATCGGTGTGATCGGCTTGGGGTATGTTGGCCTCCCGTTAATCAGTGCTTTTTACCACAAAAAATACAAAGCTCTCGGTTTCGACGTCGATCAAACAAAGGTCGATGCTTTGAATCAGGGGCAAAGTTATATCAAACATGTCAGCAATGACGAGGTGTCTGGTTGGCGAAGCTCTGGTCAGTTTGAAGCAACGTCTGATCTGTCTCGTCTTTCGGAGCCGGATGTTCTACTCATTTGTGTGCCCACTCCTTTGAGTGATTCTCGCGATCCGGATTTAACATACGTCGAGCAGACGACTCGCTCGATTGCAAAAGTTATGCGTCCAGGCCAACTGATTGTTCTGGAAAGCACCACTTATCCGACAACAACACGCGATGTGATGCTACCAATTCTTGAGGAGTCTGGATTGAAGGTCGGCGAAGATTTCTTCCTGGCTTATAGTCCAGAACGGGAAGACCCCGGAAACGCAGACTTCACAGCAGCGGGTATTCCTAAGGTTGTTGGAGGGTATGATCCAGCAAGTTTAGACTTGGCAGTCGCATTGTATTCCCAAGCCATTGTACAAGTTGTGCCCGTCTCGAGCTGCGAAATCGCAGAAGCCTGTAAAATACTGGAAAATACATACCGAGCCGTCAATATTGCGTTGGTCAACGAATTGAAAATGTTGTTTGATCGAATGGACATCGACATCTGGGAAGTGATTGATGCTGCCAAGACCAAACCGTTCGGCTTTCAGGCTTTCTATCCAGGCCCCGGTTTAGGGGGACACTGCATTCCGATAGACCCTTTTTACCTGACATGGCTGGCACGTAAACAGGGACTGACGACACGGTTTATCGAGTTAGCCGGCGAAGTAAATGCTTCCATGCCGGAGTACGTGATTACTCGACTGGCGGAATATCTAAACGAACAGAGCAAGCCGATCAAAGGCAGCAAAATTCTGCTGCTGGGAGTGGCCTACAAAAAAGATGTAGACGACCCTCGGGAAAGCCCTTCGTTTGTATTAATGGAAGAGCTAATCAAACGCGGAGCAGATCTTTGTTACAACGATCCTCATGTGCCAACCTTACCCAAGATGAGAAATCATGACCTTCCAGATATAACCAGTGTCGAACTCACACCAGAAACATTGGCAGCTCAGGATTGTGTCCTGATCGCAACGGATCATTCAGCTTACGATTACGAACTGATTGCCGAGCACTCTCAAATGATTCTCGACACCAGAAATGCAATTGCCAAAGCGGTAGGGCAAAGAGAGAATGTATTTAAGGCCTAAGCACAAATATAACTACAGGGGCGAACCAGGAAGTTTGTAGTATCTGGCAGATTGATTAAAATAATTTGCCACTCGGAAAAATCATGGATGATTTGAAACAAAAAACAACTCGCGCACTCAAGTGGCGATTTGCAAACGTATTTGGTCAAGTAGCGATCCAACTGGTCGTGACCTGCATCCTTGCGCGATTGCTTCCCATCGAGGCCTTTGGCTTGATCGGGATGGCCATGGTTTTTATGGGCTTGGTGACGGTTTTCTCTGAAGTCGGCATGGCGCCGGTTCTGATTCAAAGAGAGAGCATCTCAGCGGAAGAAATTGCTCATGCTTACACGATTTCTGTTCTGCTGGGCTGTTTATGGGCCGGTTGCCTGTTCGCTATCGCCCCTTGGATTGCAGCCTGGTTTCAGGCTCCAGCTCTGATACCAATCATACAAATTTTGTCCCTGACATTTCTATTTTCTGGATTAACACTGACAACTCTGGCAACACTTCAGCGAGAGCTAAACTTTCATCGAATATTCTGGATCGAGCTGTTCTCCTATTTGGTCGGTTATGGGATTGTTGGCATTACGCTAGCTTTTCAAGGGGCAGGGGCCTGGTCTTTAGCCTATGCCTTATTGGCACGGTCGGCATTACAACTTGTAACAGCCTTTGTGCTAGCCAGGCGTTGGCCAAGTTTTGGATTTCGATGGTCCGTTGCCAGAAAACTGTTGGGTCAGGGCGCAGGTTTCAGCGCAGTGAGAATGGTCCTATTCGCTGCCCGAAATGTTGATGCCTTGTTAATCGGACGACTACTCGGCACCGATGCACTCGGCTTGTATAACCGGTCATTTCAATTATCGACTGTACCAGCCACAAAGTTGTCGGGAGTTCTGAACACCGTTCTGTTTCCAGCTTATTCGCGAATCCAGAATGATCGCGTCCGACTGAAAACACTTTTTCTAGGTAATTTAAATAGTGTTGTTCTCGTGCTATTCCCTATGTTGGCATTCCTTTCTGTTACTGGACGAGAAGTTATTACGCTGCTATTGGGCGAAAAATGGGAAGGGGCAATTTTTCCTTTCCAAATGTTATGCCTTGGTGCGATGCCGTTGATTGTAATCAATATCTGCGAAATATTAGCCCAATCGTGCGGTTCGATTCGTGGAAGTCTCGCGCGGCATGGAATCTATTTGGCTGGAATTTCAATGACTGTCTTTTATCTTATACCTTATGGTTTGCCAGCTGTGGCAATGGGGGTCTCGGGGTTGCTGGTAGTGCAATGGTTACTCATGGGACATCTTGTGGTTGGATTACTCATATGCAAGTTGCAAGAATTCTTTGCTGCTCACATTCCAGGAGTGATGCTGGCTGTATGCACAGGATTATCCACAATCTCAATCCGTGGCCTTATGATCAATGAACTAGGAATTGCATCAGCAGAAAGAACAGTTTTAGGTGCTGCCAGTATATTCATACCATTTTACTTAATAGCACTCGCTGTCATACCTGATCGTTATTTATCAAAACAGGCCATCCAGGTACGAACACAAATAAAAAGAGCAATACGCAAAACAATAGACGCAAACATAATATGTACTGCCCCAGTTTCAATACGACGTATATACACCAAGACAATGACCATGTTGAAATGGAAATAATAATTAATGCGAATAATATATACTCACACTTCGCAGAAGTGGCTCTCCATTCTTAGAGACATTGCTGCCTACCAGCACTAACACAGTTGCGATCGAAGGAGATAGCGAGAGCAATCCGAACACATTCACAAGAAGAGTGAAGACCCCGTTTTACAAGTGATAGACCGCAGAAACCAACTGATAGTATAGCCCGTAAGAAAATCAAGGAAGCCAGACAATGCCCAAGAATAATCTACGTGAAGTTCGCGTACTGCATGCACTTAACCGCATGGCATGTGGCGGCGCAGAAGTCCGGACCGTTGAGACAATAGCTCATTTTAATCAAGACGACATTGTGACACACACACTCAGTGCATCTGGCAAGCCTGGAGAATTAGACGAAGATGTAGTGCGACATGGAGGCAAGGCCCACTTGGTTAAAGTTGGAATCATGTTTCCGTTTCAGTTATTATCCATACTCCGAAAAGAGAAAATCAACATAGTGCACTCAAGCCTTCGAGCAATGGCTGGGCCTATAATGCTAATATCATTTCTCGGAGGGATCAAAAAAAGAGTCGTCCATTACAGATCCTCTGATGGAGGATTAAATCCAACACTAACAATGACAATATTTAGAAGAGTATCCAAACTGCTGGTAAGGCTATTTGCAACTGATATTATTGCAGTCTCTAATCATTCAATGCAATTCCACATGGGGAAAAACGCAACAAGAGACCCGCGGTGCAGGGTTGTCTACAACGGTATCCAGACACTGCAACGTGACAGGCATAAATGCAAGAAGGGCTTGCACAAAGAATTTGACATACCCGTAGAATCGAAAGTTGTAATACATGTCGGAAATTTTCGATGGCAAAAGAATCATGGATTTATTATCAAAATACTCAAAAGTCATGACTTCGCTCAATGCGATCTTAGACTAATACTAGCAGGACGATATGATGGAACTGATGAGGAGATAGAAATAAAAAGTGCCCTTGATAAGATTGTCCGAGAAGAAGGCCTATCAGACAAAGTGATTTTTGCAGGGCTGAGAGACGATATCCCAAACATGCTCATGGGGTCAGATTGCCTGTTATTTCCATCTATCAGCGAAGGACTACCCGGGGCAGTCCTGGAATCACTTTCGCATGGCACGCCAGTCCTATGCAGTGACTCTGGTCCATTCAAAGAAATTGCAGCAAGCACGACAGGAGTTACGCACCACTCGCTTGAGGCACCTTATAGCACCTGGGCATCTGCACTTAGTGTAATTCTCAATGGTGACCTAGCAAAGAATAATCAATCAAGAACTGCAACAGCAGATTCATTTGCCGTTTCACCATTTACTATTGCCCGGCACTGCGCGGCCTTAAAAGAAATCTACAATTATACTGAGCACGAATCAGACGGCATCCACATCCCTAAGGATGGTGGATATCAGCAGCATGCTGCATGAATGAGGCGGCTATTAGAGTAAGGGAGGCGACGTCGTGTTCAATATCGCTGTTTAGCCTTTGTGTTCTACGAGAACACAACATACTAAGCCGCAGTCCCATGTCGCATCCTTGACCTTTATATAATATTAAGAGTGAGCATATGGCATACGAACATATACTTCAGATATTGTTTTATTTACTATCAGTAACCGGACTAATATATTTTACGGCTACACCGCGTACAATAGATGGCCTTTCGATGGCATACGGGGCTACTATTGTGTACTTCATGCCCGGGTTCTTTGGCTACACTCTTGAAAAGAATAACGAGCTGCAAATTACTTCTGGGTGCTATCATGTCATGCTACTTGTGCTTGCATCGATGTTGTTTACTGCTATGTTTATCGATAACTACGGTAAGAGATATTCAAATATTAACAAAGGAATAACCAGTACTCCTTATTGGATTTTATTGATACCTCTTTCCTTAACAATCATTGACATCAGCGGAATGATATACGTCATCAGTAGCTCTGGATCGCTATTGTTTTCCACAAATAAGAACGAAATGTATTCCTCTTTTGGACGTGGCCATCTTATATGGCTCATGGGCGCGCCGACAGCTCTTATAGCCTGTGTAACCTTCAAGAGATGGTCTCTTTCACTGATAAATCTTATCTCACTTTTGTTCATGTTATACACTGGCTCCCGGTCTCAGTTGGCGGTGGGAATCCTAGGCTCTCTGTTTGTTATATTGTCAAGGAGAGGTCCCGTCCCTTTGATCAGGAGTAGGAAGACCGTGATCGCATTACTCCTTTTTAGCGCATTTATATTTCTTTATAAACAATGCTACATCGCTATTAAAATGGGCGACTACGAAGCTGTTTCATCACGGATTTCGGATCGTTGGTATGTTGCGTTTGCTGAGTCTGAACCATTTATGATACAGCATACATTGAATAGCGTGATCATTGAAGACTATTCAATTCATGCCCCATCTCACTTAACTGGCTCAGTACTTGCAAACTTTGACTTTTCTGGAAGTTACAAAGCCAGAGAGTATTCATTTGGTGACATTGCGACATATGACCTTTTCGGAGATGTTGGATATGGCATGGCCTCAAATATCTGGGCGGAGTATTATTCATGCGGTGGGCTTATCGGTGTTGCAATTTTTCTATTCTTTTACATAATCTCATTATGTTCATTTCGCTTGGATCGTTATTCTCCTTTTTACATGTGTATAGCATCTGGATGGATACCTTGGTGGGTATTTTATATTCACCGAAATGATACCTTTAGAATGGTCAGTTTTGCTAAGCAATATGGATTTATTCTTTTGTGTGGCATTATTCTAGCTTTCTTTCTATCTTTGCTTGCCTCGACTCCTGTGCGTCCTGCCTCTCGGGGAAGTCGGCTTAGGTGATCTCCTCTTGCGGGCCTACTTGATTCTTGTCTTATTTTCTCGTGACAGGATGCTTCGTTAATTTAACTGTTTAGTGTATATGAGGCCGATTTCTATGTCTTGCTGTTCTCATAAAGATCGTACAGTAAAACTGTGCTATGTTACCGCTATACCCGAAACACAATTTCGTTTTTTGGATGGGCAAAATGCTTTTATGAAAGCTCATGGTTTTCAGCTTCATTCGATCTGCTCTCAAGGAGATTTCTTACACGAATTAGAGACTCGTGATGGTGTTTCAACTTATCCTGTTTCGATTTCTCGGAAAATCTCCCCAGTATCGGATTTTGTCTCGTTGTTGCGTTTGGTATCACAGCTCAGATCTATAAAACCTGACATTCTGCATGTAAGCACCCCTAAGGCCGCTTTGCTGGCTGCTTTAGCTGGTAAATTTGCTCAGGTACGCTCTATCATCTACTATGCCAGGGGGAGTGCAACTGAAAACGAGCGTGGCTTTAAGAGATTGCTCTATCGTTTACTCGAGCGACTGACGGTTAAGTTGTCTGACAAAACGATCTGTGTCTCACCGTCTTTGCTTCCATTCATGCGGTCCGAAGGAATTTTAAATCGCGAAGAAGGAATCGTGGCAGCTCAGGGCATGTCTAACGGAATCAATATTGAAGTGTTTGATCCGACTCGTCTGTTTTCTGAATCTGTCTATTCTCCACAAGTTCTCCAGTGGAAAATAGAAGGCCGTCCAATCATTGGATTCGTTGGTCGCCTTGCTGTTGATAAGGGGATTGGCGAACTGGAGACTGCTTGGCGTAGTTTGAAAATGAGTCATCCGGATGCTCGTTTATTATTAGTGGGGGGATGGGACACTTCAGCCCCTGTTTCTGAAGATGTGAAAAGACGTCTTGAGCAGGACGATCATGTTTGCCTTACTGGAGTTGTTACTGATGTCGTCCCTTGGCTCAAAGAGATTGACATCCTGGCATTTCCGACACACGGCACTGAAGGTTTTCCTAATGCTGTTGCAGAGGCCGCTGCGATGGAAGTTCCTGTTGTTGGCAGTCAAGTAATCGGTGTCGTTGACGCAATTGTACACGAAACGACCGGCCTGATTATTCCAAAGCAAGATTCTGTATCACTGACAACTGCAATTTCTGAATATCTCGATAATCCAGAAAAAAGAAGATCCCATGGCACGAATGCCCGGCAAAGGATTGTTGAAAAGTTTCAAAGAAATTGTATCTGGAATGGTCTCTTAGATATCTATAAAGATGTTCTTAAAGAACGAGGGGCTTCTGGTCTTGCCAATCAATTGAGTGAGCCTGTCGACGACACAAATCGCAAGAGTCAACGTGCTGCCTAGTCATGTCCTACTTCTTTTTTTATGTGTGAATCAGTTAATGCCTAGATTTAATATTTACTCTCGATTTGGTAAACGTGCACTCGATGTGATCATTTCAATTTCGATATTGGTTCTGTTTTTTCCTTTGTTTACCCTGCTGAGTGTTGCTGTTGCTCTGTTTTTGGGACGACCGGTTATCTTTCGGCAATCTCGTCCCGGACTTCACGGTAAAGTGTTTACGCTTTGCAAGTTCCGCACGATGAACAATGCCTGTGATCCTGATGGAAAGTTACTGCCGGATGCACAACGGTTGACTCGTTTGGGGCAGATTTTACGTGCCAGTAGCCTGGACGAATTGCCTGAACTTTGGAATGTGCTTAAGGCGAAATGAGCTTAGTTGGGGCACGTCCGCTGTTGGTCGAATATTTAGAGAAATACAGCCCCGAGCAAGCTCGTAGACATGAAGTTCGCCCTGGAATTACAGGCTGGGCACAAGTCAATGGTCGTAATGGAGTCCCTTGGACCCAGCGGTTTGAAATGGATGTTTGGTACGTTGACCATTGCAGTTT
>JAESQE010000092.1 GCA_016765335.1 Planctomycetaceae bacterium | reverse complement strand
CTGGTACATAAATTAGGGGCAGGTCACCCCCAGAGAATTATTGCTGGAGACTCACGAGTTTCCTTGCCCATACACCTTTAAGGTGATTGGTGAGGCAAACGATGGGTTTGTCGAAAGCATTGTCGCAGCAGTACGGCAGGGGATGAACTATGACTTTGATCCCCCGTTTCAATCACGTGAAACTTCAGGCGGACGCCATGTCTCACTGACGTTTGAACCGGTTGTCGATTCTCCTGATCAAATTCTAGCTGTCTATGCAGAGGTTCAACGGCAAGAAGGTGTGATTTTCCTGCTTTAACGAACCTCTATTAATTCAAAAAGACATTGCTTGACGGAGGGTAGACATTCTTGTCTGCCTTGAATGAAGGCATGCTCAAACGAAACAGACACCGAATGTCTGTGCCCCATTTGAATTAATTGAGGTGCCCTTTAACGAATCGCAACGGAAATGTTGTCCAAGCAGAACGACTCCAGAATATTAAGGGCCGACCAAAACTAAGTCTGTTTGTTTCAACGAGCAATTAGGCGTGATATCAAATTTTGCTGGAGGTGCAACGCTTGAGAGCGTCTTCCCGGCTGTCACTCACTTCCCAAATATTGTCAAGGTGTGTGACCTCAAGGATTTCTTTGCAATAACTTTGCAGGCAGCAAAGTTGGAGTGACCCATGTTCTCGTGTTTTTAACTGATTCCAGACCCGAACTAACGATTCAATAAAAGAAGAACCGAAAAAGCGAGTGTTGGCCATGTCGAGAATGAGATGCGAACAGTCCTTGTCTTCGACAACTTCGAGAAGTTTATCCTCCGCTTTTTTTACGAGATCTCCTTCAAGCAGATCAAATTCAGAACCGAGAGAAACGATTGTCGCATCCTTGCAGCGTTCCACCTGAAAAGATTCTTCATCTAACACAATCGAACTCCTTTCCAGAGACCGAAATCTACGCGCCGCACGAGTTGGTATGCGGCAGATTATACCAAACTCAATTAATACTTGCGAGAAGCTCTCACTCGTGGCCTTGTACAGACAAGGACTTAGGGAATGTTCAACGCGCAAACAAATATGCGAATGCGTATCAGCCCCTGCTATCAATGGCCTCGAATAAACAATGTTTTGCAGCTGCCTGGCAGTGAACAGTCAAAAGTAGGTGGGAATAAAATCCTCGGCAAAACGGTGTACTGATTATGGGGTCAATGGTGAGAATAGGTCAACTATAAAGCTCATAGATTTTCGGTTTATTTCCGGATCGAATTTTGTCAGATATGATTGGGGTAAATACCGCTTAAAAGAATCTCTAAAAATCGTTTTCCCCCTTACCAAGGGGGGGGGAGTTAGAGAGGGTTTTAAATCTACGTTTTATTATCAAACTGCCTTCAAGAGGCTCCAAGGTTCAATTTGCAGAGGCGACTTGACCACTTCCTCTTCTTCTGGGGAAAAGTCACTCTTGTCTGGTCGAGCAGTTTTGAAGGGAGTTATTCAATTCTCTGTAATTGGGCTTCGATGTCCATTTTCTCGCCTTCTCGTTCAATCGTAACTTGCACGGAATCTCCCACCTCCTTTTTATCGAGAAGGTCGAACAAATCAGACTGAGCTTCGATTGGCTCCCCATCGATAGCCACAATCAGGTCGCCAAGAATCAACTCGCCTTGATCACTGTAGCTAATTCCCTTTAAGCCAGCCCGGTCAGCTGAACTGTCGGGAATAACATCACGAATAAGAACTCCTGGTTTTCCAACCCGTCTACGAACAGTTGCGTCATCAAAGATGAACATCCCAAGCCCTGGGCGTTCAACTTTTCCATTACGTATGAGCTGAGGCACAATTCGGTTTAAAATATCTGCGGGAACCGCAAAACCAATACCAGCTGAAGTTCCTGTTGGACTGTAAATTGCAGTATTCACACCAATAAGTAAGCCAGAACTGTCCAGCAGCGGACCTCCTGAGTTACCAGGGTTGATTGCAGCGTCTGTTTGAATGACATCCCGAATTGTCTTTTGGTTCGTTGACTGGATTTCTCGTCCCAGTCCACTGATTACACCTGTTGTCAAAGTTTGGTCCAAGCCAAATGGGCTGCCGATGGCAAAGACCTTTTGACCAACCTGCAAGTTGGAAGAAGTTCCTAGTTGAATGGGCTTCAGGTTAAGAGAGGCAGGATCAATTCGTAATACCGCGATATCTTTGGATGGTTCTGCTCCCACGAAATGAGCCTGGTGGGTGCTGTTATCAGAAAGTGTCACCCGGAAATGCTCTGAGCCCTGGATGACATGGTAATTCGTAACCAGATAGCCATTATCGTCCCACAAGAAACCGGTTCCTGTGCCTTTGGGAACCTCAACGAAACTCAGGCGGTCTCTCGCAAAATCAGTCGTCATTACGTGGACCACTGAAGTCGATGCCTGGTTGAAAATTTCAATGGTCGTTTTTTCATCATCTGCCAAATCGCCTCGTGGCACAATTTGGCGCACACCTGCGTTTGAGTTAAACNAAGACAACGGATTGCGATACAGATCCCGTGCCAGCAAAGCGATTCCACAAATTAATAACGCGACCACCAACCATCCGTTGACAAAAGGAATTCCGCCATGAGAAGGTCTGGGCTTTGTTTTTTTTTCTGGCGTCAAATCGTCAGTCATCCTATGTAATCTCCACAGACGTAAATTGACAATGCAAAACATAAAGGCTTAGGGAACTTCTATTAATTGGTACTTCCCCTTGGGTAAGGGGGAGAATGAATTTTTAGAGGTGCTCTTAATTGAAAACTACAGACGCCATTAAGCCTGCCTTTTAATACTGCGTCCCAATTCTTCATGAGCATCCCACAACTGATTGATTATTTCTGGAGTCAATTCGTTGTAGTCTTCATCAGTCAGTTCTTCCAACAGTTGTTGAATTCGGTGCATCCCACCCAAGGCTCGTTTGACAACCCTTTGAGGAGTCATTGAAGGCGGAGCCGCGACTGCGGTTGATGCGGGTTCCTCTGCTGAACCGTCGGTTGAACCAGGACCACGAGCATCTTTGCGATAAGGAGAATACGGCGAGGATTCGCCTGAAGAGGCCCCCACCAATTCGCCCGAATCGGTTGATTCAAAAGGAACTCCTGAAGCAGCATTGCCTTCGGCATCTCTGACCATTTCAGGACTGAAATCGAGAGCTTGCATTGCCAGTGGATCGGGTTGTTCTGTCAAATCTTCGCCATGCACCGAGCGTCTCCAGGCACGCATTTGAGCCACTGTTGCTTGATTCTCTACGGCCCAGCTAAGGCATTCCGCTGAATCGTCCCAGTTCAATGAGACATAAAAGTGAGACCATTTCAGGTTTTCGTACTCACTTCGAACATCATTAAATGTTTCCCAAACTCGCCTTCGCTGAAAAATCTGGTCTGCAGAAAGGCCAATTTGATTGCCAAAATCGGCATCCGTTCGCCCTTTTGCGTATTTCTCTGTCCACTGGGTTGCGCATTCCCCAATGACCCAATTACAGTTTGATAACGCTCCACGCGCCCGTTCAATCAATACTTCTTCTGTTTCAGGAACCTGATCATTCTGGTTCTCAATTTGGCTTTGATCCGAATCAGCCATGCGTCTGTTCTCTTCTCTATCTATTCAAAATCATAAAGAACCATCTTGGTCTACAGTGTGTCATTCCAGACACAACAAGTTAAACTTCGGACTCAATGCATATCATTCCCTGTAACGGGGCTTAATGCCTGCAATTTTTTGCACG
>JAESQE010000091.1 GCA_016765335.1 Planctomycetaceae bacterium | reverse complement strand
CTTCTCTGGCAAAAGACTCTACAATAGAACGCCCGATTCCCCGACTTCCGCCGGTGACAATTACTTTCTTACCTTCAAATTTCATTCTCTTCTCCCAAACAGTATTGCCTTTTCAGGCAGTGTAGGCCGTCACTTATCTTATATGTATAATTATGCAAAACGCCTGAGCAAAGCTCAGGAATCGTCACGAGGCATCGTTCGTTCCAACTCGCCCCAGGCTTGCTTGAAATGCCCGATCATTCTCACATCGTTCGCTGCCAGTTTCTCATTCTTATCCCCAAGATTAAACTGCTTCAAGATAAGTCTCGCACTGACAACTTCTTTTGACCCCACCTTGCCGCTGGTCTTGAAAGTCCAAATTGCACCATCAACTTTATGCACGGTCGAATTGACAATCAATTGATCGCCTGGTTCAACAAAACTTTTAAACCTAAGCGCCTTGGCTTCGCTAAGCAAGATTGTACTGAATTCGAATTGACAGGAAACCCTCATCAACCAGGCAGATGCTTGTACCAATGTTTCAAGCATCATGACGCCGGGCATCACAGGAAATCCAGGAAAATGATCCGCGAGATATTCCTCTGCACGGGTCAAATTCTTGGTAGCCAAGATCAACTTATTTGGTTCAAGTTCTTGAACCTCATCAATTAATGAAAATTTCACTCAGTTCTCCGGGTCAGGAGTGCCTCATCAGGCTTCTATGAAAGCGATGTCCCGATTTGTTTGTTCATTGCGGGAGCTGGAAGGCCCTGAATATAAAAATACTTTTCCTCAGAAACAACCGACTCGTTGATAATAGCTGTAATTCTCCGTTTACAAGTTAAGTTAGACGCCTTCAAGAAACGGATGATCACGATTCTACGCATTTTTCGGCCCAGGAACGATACATACGAACACACTCGGCGGTCAGACTTACTCATGGGAACCTCTAAAAATTGATGTCCAGAGCTTCTTGAAGACCGCTTGATCCTAAAACAGTTTAAATACCCCCTCTAACTCCCCCTTGCCAAGGGGGAGAACCGATCTTTCTAGAGGTATCTTTAATCCAAAGGTTTTTCCTCATAGTCGCTGGGGTTGACCCAACCCGCTTTGATTTTTTCGCCCTTCATGTAGCGACCATGGTAATCGCGTTCCTTTGCATTGGCGTAAGAGTAGTTATCAAAAACTGATCCATTTCCCAAAGCTCTGGGGTCTCGTTGCGATTTCAGTTTACTAATCATCAGCGACCGTAATCTGGTAAGTTGCTGACGATGGTCTGCATTGCCAGCCAGATTATTCAGGCAGTAAGGATCATTCTTCACATCATAAAATTCTTCCGCTGGGCGTTTCCCAAAACAGAGATCCCAGAAATGGCCCATGCTTGCTTGAGTTCTACGATTCAACACCTCGGTTTTTGTCGGGCTGCCATCACAGTTGNGGTAACCTGTTTCCGGATTCCCGCCCGGCCAGCGAGTCGTTTCGTAATTGATCAGAAACAGCATGCCATCCTTAACAATCCCGCGAATCGGATAGCCCCAATCTTCCGGACGACCGATATCGTGCCTTTCTTTGCCAATCAATACGTAATCTCGCTCGGGAATTATATGCCCCGATCTTTCAGATTGGAATATTTCAACCAAAGATCGCCCGGCGGTCTCCTGCATTCCTGCTCGCTTTGCATCCAACCCGGCTAGCTCAAGAAACGTGGGAGCAAAGTCAATAAAGCTGACGTAATCGTCGATTGTTCTGCCTGGCTTTTCAATTCCATTTTTCCACATAATTGCTAAGGGCAGATGATTAGACATCTCGTATTCCTGCCCTTTAATTCGCGGAAAAGGCATCCCATTATCCGAAGTGACCACAACAACCGTGTTGTCCAATTCCCCTTGTTCTTCAAGAGTGTTGAGCATCTGCAATAGATGGTTATCGAAGTGTTCGATTTCGAACGCATAGTCGAGCATGTCATTTCGGGTCACTTCGTTATCTGGCCAGAAAGGCGGGACTTCATCAATCTGATCGATGTTCTTTCCACCTTTTTTTACGCCCGATCCATACTCGTATCCACGATGTGGTTCGACGCCACCATACCAAAAGCACCACGGCTCATCTTCTGGTTTCGCGATCATGAACTGCGAAAAGTTACCAGCGTAATCAAGTGCTGTGATCCCTTTAGTGGGCGGTTTCTTTCGAAGACCACTAAACGATTTGCCTGTCATAGCTCGTCTGTTCCCCTGAGCATCTTCGGCGATTCCTGGCGCCCAACCTTTGCCTGTTTTTCCAACAAAATAACCGTTCTGTGCAAGAGCTTCTGCGTAGGTGGTAAATTCTTTTGGAAAAAAACACCAATGATTGCAAGCTTCTTTTAATTGCCAGGAATTCCGACCGGTAAGAATACAAGCTCGTGAAGGTGCACATTTTGCATTCGGTGTGTAAGCCCTGGTGAAGAGCAATCCTTCTTTTGCAACACGATCAAACCCAGGCGTTGTCACCCAACTGCATCCGTAAGCNCCCATGTGCGGATAAGAAGCATCGTCAGCAATACAAAACAGGATATTCGGTCGGTCAGCTGAAGCAGTTTCTGCTAAAACAGGCTTCAACAAAAATGAGATTGCAAACAAGAACACGAACGGAAGAATTTTCGATTTAAGCATAAAACCGGTTTTCGATTATTCAGAATAAGATTTAAGAGATCATTTGAGAATTCATCTGCCTCGACAATTGCAGTGAATACTCAAGTAAAAGAAGCAAGGGATCAAGTTCCAAGGCAGGCTGGTATTTACTTCTGGAATTATATACTGCCCTCTGAAATTATATACTATCCGGCTGCAATTCGCTATTCGCAGAAATCAAACTTTACCACGAACAGCACCGCAACCCATGCGGTCATTTGAGAACCATGGCTACATTTCAAGGTAANAAGGCACAGTGCAATAAAAAGATATAAAAAACACTTGCATAATATGGTATAAAGGACCGCTGTGCTGTGATCCCCTCGTAGAGAAGGTAATTGTCGGCGGGATTCAATAACACTAGAAATATTCTGACAGCTAAAGTGACACCAAGTTCCATGAGAATTCATCTGATCAAAAAGATAATAAAGCATTCGATCCCAGTCACGAATAATATCATCTGTCTGGTTGCGATGTGCCTTGTGTTGTTCGCCTCTACAAATCTCATACAAGCCGAGCGGTTTGTCATTGTCAATGAGAAAGGGGAGAAGCAGGAAATAATTGGACGGCTGCATGCCAGCGGTCAGGGAGCTTTTGCGATCCAGCGACCGGGCGGCCAAATGGAACTCGTGGCTCAGGGCGCAGTAATCGAACGAGACAACACCATCCCCTTCAAAGCTGCAACGCCTGAAGAAATGTCACAGCAATTGAGTGAAGAATTTGGGCCAGGAACTTTTCGCAGTTATACCGAAGGAAATTTTGTCATCGGTCTTGTCTTAATGGACGAGCTACCAAAAAGATCTGAAGCCAGAGCAATCATATTCATGAAAAAAGCTGCCAAGTTCATGAACAATGTCCAGAAAGTTTTTCTGAAATTTGCGACCAAAATGAAACTGGAGACCACCGATCCCGAGTGCCCGCTTGTGTTACTCATTTTTGAATCAGACGATGCATTTGATGCCTATGCAGAATCCGTCACCAAAGGGCAAGGACTTTCGGCTGGTAATATTTCTGGTTTCTACAATGGCCTCACAAACTATTTGGCCATTCGAATGACCGAGTGCCATACTTTTGAAGTCCCGTTGCATGAAGCAATTCATCAACAGGTTTTTAATCAAGGAGTTCTCACTCGACTTGCTCCCATTCCAACCTGGTTCAATGAAGGCATTGCAGCTGGTTTCGAAGCCAACAGCGACCGCATCAGCGCAGGACCAACCNAAGTCCATACCCGTTATGCAAAAATGGCAGCAACTGCCAACCAGTTGACCTGGAGCCAACTCGTTGTCGAAGACCAAGCCTTTCGAGGTGATGTTTTAGCCGGAGAAGCTTATTGCCATGCGTGGTGTCTTCACTGGTTGCTGGTCACAAAACATGCCAAGCAGTACTCGGCCTACGTGAAGCACCTGTCTGAAAAACAACCTTTTACCAAACAGGATAGCACCGTTCGCGAAGAAGAGTTTGTTCAGTTTTTTGGTGACGATTTCACTGCCTTGAAACTGCAATTTAATAAAGCAATTCAATATTCGCAACGCAGACAAAGAAAGCCACCCGCCCAAAAACCTGTTGGATACATGCATTCTCAACGAGCATTGGCTGACTTCGAACTGACCGCAATCAACCGGGTAGATCGCGGTGGCGTGCTTGAAGTGGAAGGACGTATGCGAAATATCAATCCTTTTCGCAGCCTTTCCTTTTCGATTGCTGTCGTCACCGATGCTGGAACTTACGCTCAGTGGATTTTGCCTGCCGTGGCTTCGAACCGGGTCGTTCCGCTGCCCAAGAAATACGCAGACAAAATTGCTCCGGGAAGTTCAGGAGGATCCTCTAACTCTTTTCGAGTTCGAGTCCGCTCAATTCTACCAGACAGCAAAGAAGCTGCCCGTTGGTCACGAGGAGACCTCCCGGCTCCTAATGAAGGCCGATAGAACTATTCCGGTAGACTGAAACCCCTAAAGAACTAAAATCCAACCTCGCTACTTAATGACAACTGGTAATGACAACCGAAGTCATATCTGATAAAAATTGCCCATGCCCAATAGAACCCTGTTATTTATCACGATTGACCAGCTACCTGCAACAGCCTTCCCCTGTTATGGAAACCGCGAAACAGAGTCGCCCTGCCTGGATACATTGGCTCTCCAAGGCGTTGTATTTGACGAACATTACGCACCTGCAACATCCCCTCAAGCAAGCCTGCTCGCCTGGACGGCTGGAAAAACCGCAANGCTGCCAACAGAAATCGAGGCAGGCCAAACAGGTTGTTTATCACCAGAAGATTTCGTAGAACAGCTGACTTCGCAGAACATCATTGCCTCGTTAATAACTTGCAGCCTTCCTTCGACAACAGAACCAGACAATACGAACATTGCAGAATTCGAAAAACAGACGGCTCAATTTTTCGATGAACTTTCTCAATCGAATCGACAAGATCCCCATCAGGAAAACACGAAAACACCAGCTAATGCTTTTTGCTGGATTCGACTGGCAGCCTCCTCGAATGATCAAGCCGAAACATTGAGTCAAATCGATCAAGTCCTCTTGAGTGTTCAAGAACATGCGAGCAAGTATCAATCTGAACTGAACAAATCGGATAATTCTTCACTGGCCTGGATTATTACTTCAGAGCAAAACGATTCACCCGATGAAAATATCACTGAATGCGAGCCGGACCAATACACGAAGCAGTTAAATCAGAGTCTGNGTCGAAAACTGCGGAGGCCTTTAATCGTTTCAGGAAACTTTCTCCCCGAAAATTGTCCACAAAGAATCGACTCCTTCACAATCGCACAAGATATCCATTTGACGATTCTCGACTATCTTCAAATCGATACAGAACCATCATCTGATGCATCATTTCGCTCTTTGCTCACCGATATCTTCGACGATCAACAGACACCCGTTGATTCACCTCAAGGCCTCAACCGTCAATTATTATTGCTCGATACCGATCAAGCAGGACTGCGAACTCAAACAGACCTCACAGTCCTGACCATCCCCTGCAATACGACAGAAGAATTCAATTCACAATCCCCTCGGTATTATCTGAAGCCAGAAGACCGACACGACATCAACGACATGAANTCAACAGTTCCCGATTTNGTTGACGAAAGAGTTGCAGCTCTGAAGTTTCGACTTAGTAAATGTGATTGATGTCTCAACCAGCAATTCCTGAACTAACAATCAAAGCAGGCTTCGAAAATGTAGGGAGGCGTGCTTGTAAAGACCTTCGTGTGCCGATTGAGTCCCTNGAACCCAAAACGCTGGGTGAACCTGTCGGTCGTCAATTCCGTGAGCGAGTTGATAAAAACGCCAGATGTCTACATTCTTCTTGCAAACGATGAATAATTGCTCTTCATTTGACTCTTTGTGTCTTCGAGCCTTTGTGGTTCAAAGAATTCTCGAATACCAATGCCACAAACCCAAAACAGCCCCGGAAATAATTCCGGGGCTGTTGGTATCACTGATTCGTTAAAATCCGAAGCATTATTTATATGGCGGAGATTCTTTGGGAAACTTCAAAAGCATCTGTTGCTCTTGCCAGCTTTTCCAGTTCGCCCAGCCAAGTTCACCGAACATATCCCGACGTTTCTTATAGTGCAACAACGGAGAAGCTGCATTCAACTTTTTATTCAGCAACTTAACCGCAGTCGCAATCTGTTTTGCTCGACGAGCTTTGCGAACTTCAATTAACCAGAAATCATCGCCCGCAGGATCCGCCCAGGTTTCCAAGGCCTGATAAGCATCTACAAACTGTTTATCCTGTTCAGCCTGATCTTTAATCGGCTGCTTGGCAATCACATCTGGTAATTCACGATAAGCAACTGCTCGGGCTTTGCGGTACAAAGCATCAGCAAGCTGCTTCTTTTCCTTCTCTGCCAAATCGTGAGCTTTTTTCGCTTCCTTATCCTCTTTAGGAACTCTTTTCCCTAGTGCAGCTGAGATTTTTTGTTGATCGAAACTGGCAATCAATTCATCAGCTGCTTTGATGACGTCTTTGAGTCGTTCTTTCCGCTTCTCTTTAGAATCCAGTTTATCGAGCTTTGTAATCAATGGCTGATGATCTTTCGCTTCTGATTTTCGTAATTCATCGAATAACTTTTTGAAATCATCTTTTGTCGGATCAAGTGTCGCCAAATGTTTGAGCTTCAGATCTCGAATCTGCTTATCGAGTGTACCGCTTGCAGCACTTGCTGAGGCAGCTTTGCTGGCAGCCTGCTTGGAATACNGGTACTGCACGCTGTACTTAGCACTGGCATGTTCTTCATCTGAAAATGTCACTGAACCGATTAGAACATCTCCCGACTTCAACGAATCAGGAAGCGATGTCGGTTCAACTAGGTAGAATGTTTTTGATTCGCCCGCAGCCAACAAACCAGCAACTGAACCTGTACGAGCAGCAGCTGCATCTGCTTTGGAGGTTTTGAAGGCTAGCGAAACGGGCTTACTTAAAGGTTGATCAACGGTAAGCTGCACAGTTTTGTAACGCTCAAGCACAGATGCATCACGCTGATTCGCAACAACTTGCACTTTATACGTTCCTTTATCCAGGGAAACCGCATCCGGGTACATATCATTTGTTGTGACTCGATGCCCATTGCTATCAAAAACGTGTATCAAATACGGACCAATGGTCGCATCATACAAGAGTTCTTCCAACGGCGAGATCTTTAGTGTTACTTTCGACTTTGCAGCCAACGTCAACTCGTAATGAACAGTCATTTCGTGAACCGACGATCCATCGGGCAACAAATCACGATCCCGATTCATGACTTTGATTTCATGTTTCTTAGGAGAAATCGTACGCCGAAGAGTTGTCAGAGATCCTTTGGGTGAAATCTTTTCCGCTGGCAGAATATTTCGAAGAGTCACATCGGCTCCTCCCTGCCCGGTACTTAAAGAAATTACTTGGTTATCTGGCTGTGCCCCGTGGAAGCGTAATCGATACTCGACCCGACTTTTCCCCAAAATCGACCAATACTGAGCCAAATCAACTTCCAACATTCGACCGGGCATCACAGAAAATGCATGCACTGATTTCACATTCGGAACGAGCTTATAATAAGTCCCGGATTCTCCCTTCTCAAAATGATGCCCTTGAACGAGTTGCATCGTATGCACTCGAAAGAACTTCACATCATCAGGTTCGGTTAAGGTCATTTCTAGTTCACACCACGTGGCTCCTTCAGGAACATTCACAAATTTTCGGTGCACAATTCCGGGATCAAATTCCTCGTCCCAGGCAATCGTTGCATCTTCAATGTCCTTATCTGGAATCGGAATTACAACGGTCACAGGTAATCGAAATACCGGTCCGCCTGGCTGATCTTTATCAACGCCTTGAACCTCTGCATAATGAACACCAGGAGATAAACCTGTTGGATCAACAAGCACTTCGAAGCGGTTACCGCCATGAGGCAAATGTAGTAAATCGCCACTTTGCACCCAAGACGCAGTTGATTTTAATGTCAATGTCTCAGAAACCGCCAGTCGCTTTGCGATCGGAGCTTTCTTTTTCAATTTCGCTTTCACGTTCACACGAAACGAAGTCGGCGAGCGGGTTTGATGAGCCTCTCGCAGGTAAATCCCTCGTGCATTATTAAGCGAAGGCACACTCACCTTGATATTCAGTTGATGAGCATTGGAATCTGCGTGGGCTACAAGGTATTCCCAGGCTTTATCTATTTGAAGTAAGCCGGGGCCTGCCCCAAACACATCGGCATCAGCAATCGGCACAGCTGTATTTTGAATCGCTTTGCGTACAGAATGAGGCGTGTAGGCAATCTTCTTTTGCTTGGCAGCCGAAAGCAGCAACGCCAGGTTTCCGCATGCATTCGGAGAAGCCATCGATGTTCCATTCATCTGCTGAGATGACTGTCTGGTCCAGTGCGGAACAGGAGCAAATGCACCACCTGGAGCAAAAATATCAACTCCCAAATCACCATCAGTTGTCGGACCACGCGAAGTCCAGGTGTAAGGCAAACCGGGAAGTGTTTCACGAAGCGAATATTCAGAACGCATCATTTCGGGAGATACATAAGCACCGACTCCAATAATTTCAGATGTCGTTCCTCCAGGTCCCCCGACTGTTGAAAGAGCTGGGCCAGAGTTTCC
The DNA here is from genome assembly GCA_016765335.1 of Planctomycetaceae bacterium. GTDB lineage: Bacteria > Planctomycetota > Planctomycetia > Planctomycetales > Planctomycetaceae > Rubinisphaera. Next base: position 3,763 of record JAESQE010000091.1, on the reverse strand, counting down.
TGCACTGGATACAAAAATGACATCGTGCTCTTGAACAATTTCTGCATACAGTTCTGCAATTCGCCCTTGATTAGGTGTTGCAGTTTCTTCTCCGAAACTCATGTTGATTAAATCACAGTGATTATCCAGAACAGCTTTCAAGCCCCGAACCAGTCCCGGTCCAGTTTCCATTCCGCCCAGTCGAGTATCACCAATTTTCACCGAAACAATCTGAGCACCAGGGGCAACACCATTCCATTGAGGTTTCTCAGGATAATAAGCAGAAACAATTCCTGCCACGTGTGTGCCATGTGCTCCGGTATCGTTCACGATTGAAAGGACTTTTCCCTGATCGTAAATGTTAACGCAAAAGTTCATGTTAATCGGATCGGCGAAAGTGCTGAATTTTCTTTCGGTTCGAAAGTTCGTCAGCACCGCTTCCTCTGCCAAGTCACCATCTGCATCGGTATCTACCACAGCTCGAAAGTTTTTGCCATCATGAAAGACAACACAGTCGTAAATCGGTCCTGGATCGGTATAAGATTTCAGCATCTCACCAAGCAAATCAATTTGTGCCTGGAATTCGAGCCGCTCTTTTTTCTGTTCTGCTTTCGGCTTGGGATTCGAAATGTCCCATTGAACTAATTTTCGTTTGAGTTCTGCTTGATGTTCCTGCTCTTTTTTCTTGAAGTCCCTGGTTCGCTCCGCTTTTAATGTCGGCACAAGATCTTCAGGGAATAATTCATAACCTACTTTAAGACCGCGTCGATATTCGCCGGTCGGATTCTTCCAATCCGCTCCCACCTTTAACGTTCGCCCACTCAAGCCAGCCAGCGTTCCCTTTTCTGCTTTGACCTTCTTTCCCATCTGCACATCACCCGATCCGGTGCCATCGATTAAATCGATTACTTTCGGGCGACCATCGGGAGTTGTTTGTAAGCCTGCAACTCCGGGATCAACTCCGGTATCAAAAATCGCAACAACAATCCCACGACCATCAGAATCTGGGAACTGCTTCAAAAAGCGATCTGCCCCCGTTTCTTTTTTGGGCATCCAGCTCAAATCTTCTGGTGCATCCAATGCAGAGGCGTCTTGTGAAGACGATTTTACGGATGGTGCAAGATATGCCAGTTGATCACCAAACAGTGACATCACAGGCAAAACGATCACAAAGAGCACTAAAACAAGGGATTTTCTTGACATTATTTCCTCACGAACCTGTTTCCACGGATCTGGAATTTGATCAGAACAGCCCTGAGGCTGCCTATACTACGTTTCTATCCTAGTCCACAAAGCTTTCCATGCCAAACAATACCATCAAAATTGTTCAGGCAGGCTCAAACAAACAACAGACAGGAATGTCTGTGCTCCCTTTGAATTAATAGAGGTTCCCATAAAAAAAGCTCCGGCGGTCCCACTAAAATTGTGGAAGCTGCCGGAGCATTGACTCTGTCTGATTCAAGCTTGTATCAGTCCTGATTATTTAGGAGTGACAATCACTTTTGTGGAATTGATTTTGACATCTTCCAGTGGGCGATCTTGGGCGTTTGTTTCGACTTGTCCAATTTTCATAACAACATCCAGAGATTCCTGATTGGCTGTTTTTCCAAAAACTGTGTACTGGTTATCCAAGTGAGGAACTCGGTCCAAACAGATGAAGAACTGCGAACCGGCTGAATTCGGATCGTTTGTACGTGCCATGGAAAGCACACCTGCTTCGTGCAGTTTTTCGTTAAATTCCTGGTCGATGGTGAAGCCAGGCCCGCCGGTTCCGGTTCCCTGGGGACAACCAATTTGTGCAACAAAACCAGGAATCACACGATGTGCAATGATGCCATCGTAAAAACCAACTTTTGTTAAACCGAAAACATTTTTGCAATGTTCTGGTGCAACGTCTGGCCACATATCCAGAAGGATTGTGCCGAGGGTTGTATCGAATTCGATCTGATAATTGTTCTTTTCAAAATCGACATCAGCCACAGCTGCATCAACTTCTTCGCGATAATTCTTACTCATCTTAATTCATTTCTATCTAGCTGTAGGATCCGCTATTGCGGACCACTGATGGTACTTAAACGTATTAACTCGGCCCGCAATCGCGGACCTTACGATTCGGTTGATTAAATCATAAAATCGGTTTCGATACCCAGAATACGATCTCTCAAATCTTGAGTGACTTCAATGTATTCTTGAATCGGGCCTGTGGAATCAGTCGGGTTGATACCGCAGTACATCGACCATGGCCCTAAGTGACGCCAGCGGCCTGCTCGTTTAGGCTCACCTTCCATCACCGGTGTCGTACAACGATTACAACCGATGGTCGCAAACCCCTGCTTGTGAAGCGGATTCGTGATCACAGAATGCGTTTGGATGTACTGCTGTAATTGTTCATCAGAATAGTTTGCCAAAGGATTGACTCTGATCGTATTCATTTTTTTATCGATTGCCAGGATCGGATTGTTGGCTCTTTGACCGCCATCTGCTCGGCGCAAACTGCTGATAATGCCATCGTACTGCCCAGCGACTACTTGCAATGGTTCTACTTTTCGCATTCTGCAACACTCTGCTTGACCTTCGGGAGAAAGGTAGAGTACGCCTGACTTTTCGGTCTGCTGTTCCATTGTCAGTTCGGGCTGCAACGTGTGAACAGTCAATCCGTATTCTTTAGCCAGCCGATCTCGCGTGTCTAATGTTTCCTGAAACATCACGCCTGTATCAACAAACAAAACTGGAATCGACAGCTTGAGCTGCGAAATCATATGGCAAACCACATTGCCAGATTCCTGCATCGCAGAAATCGTACAAACACGATCACCAAAGGTGGCTTGAGCCCACTGGATCAATTCCTGGGGGGTACGTTCTTCAAAGTTGTGGTTCAGATTATTTAAATCTGCCTGTGTAAGTCGGGGCATCAGTCCATCCGGCGGCGATATGAATATCTCATATCACCTCATAAAAACAGTTAATTCGACGTCAATTAGTTTTTCAGAAAAATCGTATTTGTTCCGTGTTGCATAAATCGACGGGAAGATTGGTTGCTGTAATTGGTGACAGTATATACCAGCTGTGCTGGGAACTGTAATCAGATCCACTTCAAGGTGCAATTCAATCGTAGGAACAGAGGGCATTCAGGTCAAATATGCTTAATAACCAGAGTCTCAACTCCCGGAATCGTCCCAAACCAACCTCCGAATCAGAAACTATGTACAGGATCAAGCCACATTAGCGCCCAGGCCAACCCTAGTCCTGCCATCAGCGAAATGGTCAATACCCACTGATTATGGGCATGAAACTGCATTTCGGGCAAAAGATCACTCAGCGAAATACAGAAGAAAATCCCAGCCGAAAATGCGAGTAAATGACTCACCAGATAAATATGACTGTGCGTGCCAACAATTCCCCACCAGGCAAGTAACGCGCCCACCGGACACATCAATGCAAAGGAGACATTCACCGCAGTGCAGGTCGAAGGTTTCCACCCTGAAGCTGACATCACCGAGGTAATCGAAATTGCATCGAGTGGCTTATGAAGAAAAATTGCCAGAAAAGCCGCCAATCCCCAAAAGCCCCAGACCGCAACTTCTTGCTCATTAGCAGGAGGTCGCAAACAACTGACCGTCAACGCGACACCATCCATAATCGAATGCAGCCCCAACCCAAAGGCAATGCCTACCCAGGCAAATCGAGACTTCACCAGTTATTAGGCCAAGAAGGGATCTCTGTCGGTAAAGGTAAAGTTAATAGCCAAGCATTGGCAGTTGTTGAGCTTGACAAGCAGGGTGAA
>JAESQE010000090.1 GCA_016765335.1 Planctomycetaceae bacterium | reverse complement strand
ATCAATTGCAACAAACACCAAGTTTTTCTTTTCTTCAGCTTCCTCTACAGAATTATCACGAGGATCGGGCACGTTTTGCTCATTTTCGGTTTGATACTCCGACTGATCCCCTGATCCAAATGGCTTCATTAATTCACGAGGAAACGGAGCAGACGGACCAAGATGCACCGGGCTTGATGCCGTTGGCTGAGGGTCATTCCCTGCTTCTTTTCTTGATTCAAGCAGTCTCTTCGACTGCTGGTACCGATCTGCAACCTGCAAAGCGTTGCTAATGTAGTTTCTAAGCGAAATGCCACCGCTTGTCTTCCCTAAAACTCGCCCATCAGGATCAACATAAACATCTGTCGGGTACTCATTCACCCGGTACATGCTTGCCAATTCAGTTGACTGCTCCGCGTCCACCATGACCAAAATAATCTTCCCGGCCAAAGCACTCTTCAGCTGACTCGATTTGAAGACCTCGTCGTCCATCGTCTTGCAAGGACTACACCAATCCGTATAGAAATGCACAACGATTGGCAATTCGTTTTCGCGAGCCNGCTTCAAAGCTTCACGAAAATCGTGATACTGAAACCGAATTGGCTCTGCATTTGCAGAATTAGAAACAACAGTCATCAACAGCAAAGCAATCAAGGCTCGACTGTATAAGAATTTCAGATTGGTTTTTCGCATAATATTTCCCAATTTGTTCGGCAACGATCCATCAGTCTGTATCGGATCAACAGACCACATAGCGAAAGGCCGACAAAAAAAGGGACCACATTCTTTACACGAACAAGTATAATCACGCGATTATAACGAACAGTCGTGCGTACAATTGATACAACCCACACAACCGGAATCGGTGCCACGGCACAATCAATCTTAACCGGGCCATGACGGGCTTGTTGATTTATTTGGTTTCCTTGATTGAGTGGCTATGATTTTTTCAATGGCACCGGGCAACCCGAGGAATTCATATCCAATTCCAAGGCACCCAACTTCGCTGGTGCGTCAATCGCATTTGCCGGAACTTCGCTTTGCTTGCTCCGGCCTACGGTTTCACAGGNATCGAATTGTTCGCATTCATTCTATCTGCAAAGTGAAGTAGGCCGAAATATTCCTACTACGAATGAAGCCTGTACGAAATGAAGGTTCCATTTTTCTAGTGCTACTCAACAGGAACGCAAAGCAATCCCGGCAATCTTGCAAAAGATGACGTTTCTTGGTCAATTCCCCGGGTGCCTGCTGCACTCACACGACCCTCAAGCGGGACCGTATGAGCTACCCGGCTTCGCGAAAAAGACGGCGAACAGCTCAAAGGCCTGTTCGTTCAAATTGCACTGTCTAACCCAGCAGGATTGAAACAACGCGATCAGCATCGCTGAAGTCATCCACAAGCACGTCGGGGCGAACTGCTTCCAGATCCTCGCGAGAGTAAACTCCTGTTGCAACCGCAAGCACACGGGCCCCAATTGCCCGAGCACATTGCACATCAGCAGGCGTGTCTCCAATGACCCAGACATCTTCACGACCAGGAATTCCCTTTTGCTCCAACAGCGAAGCAGCATCACGAGCCACGTCATCTCGATGACAATGATGATCGCCAAAGGCACCAAAAGAAAAATGGTGATCGAGATGAAAATGACGGACCTTCATCCAGCCACTCTTCTCAAAATTCCCAGTCAATAATCCGACTAAATCTTCAGAAGAATCAGACAGTCGGCTAGCCAGTAAATCGAGGAGCTTTTCCACTCCAGTCAGAATGCAGCCGCCACGCAGATCTAGATGCTTAGATAACAACGTAAAATATCGCTGTTGAAACTTTTCAAGCCGCTCGCCATCGGCTTCCAAATCATGACTGGCCAGCAAGTCANAAATGATGGCTCGATCCGTTCGCCCCGCAGTTGGAATGTCGTACTCAAGCTTCTCGACACCAAACTCCAACTGCAAAGTCTCTTCCATTGCAGCTTGTCCTGCCTGCCCGGAATCCAAAAGAGTTCCATCAATATCAAAAAGAAAAACTCGCGACATAAAACCAAAACCCCAATCAAAAATTGTCCAACACTTGCATGCAAGAGGTAGGATGACATTCACATTCAACAAAATCATACTCGCAATAGCTGTCTGTTCAAGCTGGATTCCCCGGAGCATTCACCTCAAAACCAGTTCACACTACTAGCGGTTAAGGAAAAATATCAAACCGTTTGTTACGGTTCTACCCCCTGTACCGAATACCGAAACTGCACCTGCATATTTACTGGACAAAACGAGCCGCTTTGACGCTTATTGCTACACTCAGCCTGAAAAGATGAGCTAGATTTCAAATGAGTGAGTTGCACTGCTTGCGGTCCAACTTAACTTATCAGTCTCAATTCAAATACACACCCGTGTCATTCAAGGCATTATACTCGTGAATTTCAGCTTCATTTCCGAATGGTTCTACAGTTTTTTGTTTTATGCAGAAATGCATGGACTTGCAGCCGTCTTAGCATTCATCTGCCTGCTGCAATATGCGTTGAACCTTTACAAGCATCAACGCAGTTCGAATCGAGAACTTTCCTACCTGTCAGACGTAAAAACTCTTGAGGGAGAAGTTTCGGATCTGAAACACAAACGATATCTGGCTCGTATGGAGAGTTCAGCTCTTCGCGATATCTTTTCGAATATCGAAGAAGGAAAAACTGCCGAGCTTCTTCTGAAAATATTTATCCCACACACCTCCCAGGGATTTGCACTTTTTTATAGTGACGAAAACAGCAAACTGAACGTCCACGCTGCTCGCGGACTCAGTCCAAAGACCATTGCCAATTTAGAACTAGATGCCACTTGGCAGAAGAATTTAACAGGCTCTGGCATCATGCACATTTCAGGAAAAGAGTTGTTTGACTCTCATTTCACCAGGCATCTGGACAGGAAAGCTCTCAAGAAAATCAGCGAGCTGTTTCTTATTCCAGTCTTAGATAACAAAAGTCGAATAGGAGTCATTGCCAGCACTCACTTGTTCCCGCAAGGTATTGATGAAGAATTCCAGAAACCATTGATTTCTCGAATTCTAAGTAGCGTCGCCGGTGCCTTGAATCAATCAATGACACTGATTAACCAGGATCAAAAACTGAAATTTTCCCAGGAAAAACTTGCCATGAGGTCTATTGCAGACCGCAATCACGAAACGCCTTCGCAATTAATTGACGAATACCTGCTTCGAATGACAAGCCTACTGGAAGCCAATCGTAGCGTCCTGATGTTAGTGACTCCAGACCCCTGTAATCCGCTGAAAGTAATTTGCCGTCAGGGATCTCCTTTGCAAGCGGGAACGGAATCTAAGTGGCAAGAGCATGAATACCGCTTGGCACAAACTGCTTTGGATGCCGATCTTCTTACTTGCCTGGACACTCACGACTTGGAAGAGCTGGGAGTTGATACCCTGATCGGATCAGCATTAACAATCCCTCTGTATCAACACGATAAACTGATTGGCATCCTGTGCATCACTCGTAAAGATCAAGAAGTCTTTACGACAATGCAAATCAAGCTGACTCGCTGGTCAACTGACTTCTTGGCTGAAACTCTACTTCGAGTTCTAGGACGTGCTGAAACAGAACGAAATGCCAACCTGGATGGACTCACCGAGCTGGCTAACCGGCGAATGTTCGATATAAAAATAGAAGAAGAACTGACTCGCGCCAAAGAACTCATAACAACTTGTTCGCTGTGCATGTTAGATTTGGATCACTTCAAAGAAATCAATGATTGTTACGGACATCAAGCCGGCGATGAAGTTCTTAAACAGTTTGCAAATATATTAAGAGCGGAAACGACGAAAGTCCGAGCGACTGATTCGCCCTTGATTGCAAGATATGGCGGCGAAGAAATGGTCATTATACTTCCTGGCATCGGACGAGACGGAGCCGTTCGTATTGCAGAATCTATCCGCCTGGCGACCAATAAATTAGTAGTGCTTCACAATCAGCATCGAATTCAATTTTCNGTCAGTACAGGAGTTGCCAGTTTCCCTACACACGCAAACACAGCCAAGGACCTGANTGAAGCAGCTGACCAGGCGTTGTATCAAGCTAAGGCACAGGGGCGAAATTGCGTGCGACTCTTCACTGGAAACTTCAGCCCCAATCCTCCTGCAAGCATTGAAAGTCCAACACAAACTTACATGCCTCAATAATGGTCATGCCAAGCTTCACAAACAGAGTGAATACAACGGGCTGTGAAGAATATTAAATAAAGAGAATTGACAGACTCAACAGACATCCCAACAATCTACGTCATCGTTTAATAGAACCTCTATTAATTCAACTGGGGCACAGACATTCCTGTCTGTTTCGTTTGACTATGTCTCAATTCAAGGCAGACAAGAATGACTACCCTCCGCCCGCAATGTCTTTTTGAATTAATAGAAGTTTCATTAAAATTTCCTTCATTGAATCCGTAGACATCGCAAATACCATGAATGCCGACCAGAATTCTTCCGACTCCCCTCGTGTGATCGCTGTCATGCCAGCTTACAATGCATCTGCAACGCTGGAAAAAACACTCAACGATATCCCTGAAGGCTCCGTTGAAGAGATCATCCTGGTTGACGATTGCAGCACCGATAACACGGTCGAACTGGCTCGATCGCTGGGCTTGACTGTCATCGAACACAAAAAAAACCGAGGCTATGGCGGCAACCAGAAAACCTGTTACGCCGAAGCGTTACTGCGTGAAGCCGATGTCATTGTGATGATCCACCCCGATTATCAATACGATTCTCGTGTGATACCGCTGGCCAGCCAATTGATTCATCTGGGGATTTGCGATTGTATTCTCGGTTCTCGTATCCGCAGTCGAGAAGAAGCATTAGCAGGCGGAATGCCTCGCTACAAATACATTGCCAACCGTCTGCTGACAACATTCGAGAACATCGCCATGGGGCAAAACCTGGGCGATTATCACAGCGGTTTCAGAGCGTACAGCCGCAAAGTTCTGGAAACGATTCCTTATCAGCGAAACTCAGAAGATTTCGTGTTCGATTCCCAATTTCTCGTCCAGGTCGTGCACTTCGGATTCAAACTTGGTGACATACCAGTCCCTGTAAGATACTTCAAAGAAGCCTCAAGTATCAACTTCTCCAGAAGCACCAAATACGGCCTGCAAACACTCGTAGCTGTCGCCAACTACTGGACCGCAAGACTTGGCTTGTACACACCAAACTACCTGAAACCAAAAGAACCAGACAGTAAAGAGAATCTCTAATAAGCTGGTTCTCCCCCTTACGAAGGGGGAGTGAGAGGGGGTTTTTAACTACCTCTTATAATCAAATGGCTTTTAAGAAGCTCTGGNACCCCAAGAAAACTCAGACATTTCTGGACCCCCAAACGACACAGACATTCCTGTCTGTGTCGTTTGAGCAGGGCTTTATTCAAGGCAGACAAGAAGTCTACCCTCCGCTCCTAATGGATAACTGTTTCGTCAGTAATTGTCCCATCGGGCTCAACAGTCACTTCCGTTCTGCCTCCCATTCCATTGGTGACATAATCATCGACCACTTCTCTATAAACATGAGATTTACTCGATGCTTGAAATACAATTTCCCCATCATACTGAATCCAGAATGATCTGCGAGCAGACCCATTGGGAGGGATTGAATCTATCAAAGCTTCACAACCACCTCCCGAGATATTTATATTTCTAATCACTTCCGGTGAATCGTTGTGAACAACCACGGTATAGCAATTAATGACAGATACGAAAGCAACAACAATCAACCCAGCCACGGGGAAATTAATTAGTAACAGCCCTGCACAAAAACGGGCCATCGTGTTATTTCGCTTGTCCCTGTCCCCAGATGTCCAATAAACAAAGAGCGAAAGTATTCCTATCAGAAAGAGCACAATCCCAACACCTAGCGTGATCAGCCCAGCTCCCATCAGCCATTCCCATCGCGTAAGAAGCCACAACAGGAAAATTGAAATCCCACAGATCAGCGGAACTGCTCCGCATACAACGGCAGTTTTTTGAGGCCATTTCATTTTGCAGCCCTTAATCAAATAGCCCTATTTTGCTCCGTACGATATCCGAGCCGATTTCCGCAGGCGTTTGACCTTTTGATGCCATTTGGAATCAATCAGATACGACAGAATTTCTGGACGAGCATCTTCCAGGCTGAACAAGCCCGGGATTTCACGATCAACATAGATCATATGCACGCCGTACTTGCTGGAAAATGGTTTGCTCATCTGCCCAACTTCCGTTTGGAAAACTGCACGAGCGATATCAACTGGCATCTGTCCGGTAAACGCAAACGTTCCCAGGTCGCCACCTTGTTCACGCGAAGGAGATTGCGAATGATTGCGAGCAGCCTCTTGGAAACTGAATTCTTTGCGTTCGATACGTTGCTTGAGTTTCGCCAGCTCTTTTATCGCTGAGGTGATTTGCGAATCTGTTGCATCTTGAGGCAGCTTGAGAAATATCTGCCGGGCTTGCCGTTGCGTTCCGTCCAGTTCTGATCGATGCTTTTCGAAGTACTCAGCAATTTCCTCTTCCTTGGTAATCTCCCGGACATAGCGTTTCCATGCTAGCGAAACAGACAACTCCTGTTCGAGATCTTTGCGTGTCATGCCGAGTTGTTTGAGAAGCTCTTCCGGCGACTCCACGTTCTGAAGCACTTTCTCGATCCTGGCCAACTGGTGATCCAGTTTTGACTGCGGTGCAGTGAAGTTCCGAGACTTCAGAAATTGCCGCATTATCGTGCGATCAATTAACTGCTCCAGTTGAGGCTTTTCGAAATCACTCCAGGATTTTTCAGGAATCCCTTGGATGAGCAAATACAAATGCAACTGATTCTTATCAATCTTTTCCCCGTTGACTGTTGCAACGACCAAAGATTTCTGCGCATGCAATGCCTGGGGAATAAGAAGCAGCGTCAACAACAAAGCCACTCGAAGAAAACGTGTTTTCATNCTCTATTCCTTTACCGCACTGAAAATAGTTGGTGTTGTCCCCCCGGCTATGAGATTCTACGCTGCATTCTGACTAGGACTGTCGCACATCGCCTGGAATCCAACTTCAACTTCCATCGCGTCTCGATTGGAATCAACTCGACGAATTTCNAANCGAAAACCGTGCGGATAAACATCCCCCAAAATGACTTCCACTTCTGCATCACCCAACGGCTCGCATTCCATCTCGGGAGCATGAGCAAACGAAGGCGTGAACGCGATGTGAGCCGCCTTTTGAATTTGCCCGGCTGCCAGTTCCAAGCGAATCATTCCCTCAACCACTTCTGCCCCCTGAGCATCCTGCTTGCGAGAAAGCCACTGAATCAATTGCTCTTGCGAGGATGTCTCATTCAACTGCAACTCAGCCGGATTCAACCGACCCTCTGTATTGTCCACTTCAGTAGGCATGATTTCTGATGGCAAGGAACCTGAATTTATCGCAAGGCCCGAAAGTGTAAAATCTGCCAGGAAGAAGCCCAGCACAAGCAGCAAGGCAATTCCAGATAATACCGTCAACGAGGAACTGACAGGAAGCACCGCCAGGGTGAAGGCAACCGAACCGGCAAAAAGAAAACCGTTCCAAGCCAGATACTCCCACGAAGAACCATCTTGTTCTTCACAGGATTTCAAAAGCCCCCAGCTGACCGTTAGCACAAAGCCACTGGAAAGTAATATGACGCCCAAGGCACGTAGAGCATCGGTATCGGGAGTGAAATTTCCAAGCACCCGACAAAAAAGAAGCAACGTTCCAGTTAACAACCAGACGCTGGATGTTCCCCAGCCAAGCTGTAAATGCCTGGAACTTTTCAGTTCTGATGCGCACGCAACCACAGCGTCTGCAAAACGTGATCTGTCTAAACTCTCCATGGAAACACTCCTTCGTCTCCCCAGAAAACCAACCGCCCGCCCGCTGATATCAACGGGCAGCCAGTCTGATTTTCGGCGTTAATTATGACATAACAATTTCAGGTGATGGAACGTCTGATCCAAGACCAACAGCTTCTCGCATCGCCGAAGCTTTGTCTGTTGCTTCCCATTTGAAATCTGGATCATTACGCCCAAAGTGTCCGCCCCAGGCTGTTTTCTGGAAGATTGGACGACGCAAGTCGAGAGTTTCGATAATACCTCTAGGTGTCAGCGGGAAGATTTCTCGTACCGCAGTTGCGATTTTATCTTCAGAAACAACCGCGGTGCCAGCAGTCGTGATATGAATACTGACAGGCTCCGCAACACCGATCGCATAAGCCAACTGAACTTCACATTCACTGGCAAGTCCAGCTGCGACAAT
>JAESQE010000089.1 GCA_016765335.1 Planctomycetaceae bacterium | reverse complement strand
GGCTTGGAGTTTGGTCCAGCCTCGCCATAGAATTAGCCAGCCGGGGCGGTGGTCGGACTTGCGGTTTTGGTGACCGCCTAATCTCGCTAATGCCATGTAAAATTCGTGTATCGTTAAATCTTTATCTTTACGATAACGCCACATGCTTAAAAGTTCAACATATTTCAGGGGCCAACATCGTTGTCGCGGGGCGTGTTTTGGCATCTGATTGGCGTGACGCGTCACGAAGATTTAGTAAGGTGACTGCTACGACTGTTAGTAAAGCAATCGCCGGTTCTAAGCGGGCGGTCGAGTTGAACTGCATGTCTTCAATTTGACAGCCGGTTTTCATTGCTTTGTGAAGTTCTTCCACAATCCATCTTTGCTCGTACCATTGAATGACAGACTTCGCATCATCGAATGTTTTCACGTGATGGTTGGACAGCAACATCCACTCGGTCGCCTTTTCACCGGCTGACGGATTGGCTTCGGTTGCCAGCACCACGAACATCGGCAAGGGAGCATTTCCGTGGTGGCCAGACCTGGCATGTGGCGGACAAACAAGAACCGGTCCGCCTCGAACAATAAACTTTGCATTCTTTCTGGCTTTGCGATCACGCTGTTTCTGGATGTCCATCGTAAACTTACCCAACTCCGGCAAACTTTGTGCGTAATCTTTCAAGTAGAGTTGCTTGCCGCCATCTGTATGACCAGCACAAACCTTGCGGACTTTACAAGCACGGATCACAAAACGCCGCCCGCTGTGGACTTCGTGTTCGAGAAATTCGAATGTATCAGATCCTTGATCGCAAACGTCAATCAGTCGTTTGTCAGCAGGTAAATATTGCGTTCCTTTAAGCCACAATAAGCTTTCACGAGTGCTCCGATTACGACTTTGCTTCAATGTTTCGCCTTCAGGAACGTTGTCGCGAAGATGCAGAATCTGATCCAATGGGCCGAGCACTTTTCTGGTGTTAGCAGCCACCGCCAGAACGTTTTGGCAGATGTAACCGCACCGACTTCCCGTCCCGATTTGTCCCAAGTCAGCTGAAAGTGATGTGAGCGAATCGTAGTCCAATTCGGTGGCGTCATGCAGGATGAGAATTGGTTCGTCGCTGGCTTGAATTTCTGAAAGTGTATGTTGCCGAACGGTTTCGATGATCTGCACATGAGTGACATCTTTAGTATCGCACAGACGATAAAAAGCTCGCAGGTCTGCGGGGGAAGCCATCTTCTGAGGTAAAGATCCTCCCGGGTGGCGACGCATCAAATCAAATGTTTGCACCAGCCTTGCGGTGCGTCGCTTGTCTCCCAGTTGAGCGTTTCCAAAAATAGATTGTCCAAGTGTGACGTTCGAATCCAATTGTGCAGACATCAGCAACACCTCCATGCAGGAACAAAACCAAGGGTCAGGTGTTTTGATCTTATACATCTGCCTTCCTTGTGAGGGGACACATTTTTACAATGTAAAATGCACACTGTGCATCAGGCGAATCAGTTCCTTGCCACGACAGAAGTTACACCCATCCCGGCTGGCAAAAGAAAATGAACAATTGTAAAATCTTCCAACAACTTGTGGTAAAACCTAAGCCTCTAACTCCCCCTTGGTAAGGGAGAGAACCAATCTCTGTGGCTATTAAAAGCCAACTAAAAGCCAACGGGTTCTGCAATTTGTTTCAGCAAGCCGAATGCTTTGAGGTATCCGAGCATGGCTGCTTTTTTGATTTTTGTGACTTGTGCTCGTTCTCGATACTGCTGACAAAAACGTGGCCAGTTCTGGGCATTCCAGGAAGCACCGATCACCGTGATGGAAGTTTCCGGCATGTAAGTTGTGTGCCACCAGCCATTAGGCATGTAAAGCGTATCGCCTGGACGCAAAGTAAAATACATCATGTTTGCTTTTTCAAACTTAGGGAAACGTTCGAAGTCGGGGTCTGCGATATTTTCGATACGGCTGGTCAAGCCACCATCTTCGTCGCCGTAAACCAGATCTGATTGATCCGGACTGACGAAATAGAATTCTTTGTTATTATAAATCTGATTCACAAATCCATCCATGCCCCAGTAATCAACATGTAATTTGGGGAAACTGGCACCTGCTCCACCAAAGAAGAATTCTTGCAGGCCGCTGGGAAACATAAAGTTTTTGGGCAGTAACCGTGAGCATCGCCAGTCGTTATCCATGTACTTGATGCTTGGTTGAATATCGTTCCACAAATCGGGCAAATCGTGTTCGACATCGATATTACGAGCATAGAGAAACGGATCATCAACGGTCGATTCATCAATAGAATCAACCAGTTCGTCAAAGCGAATTTTCTTTTCACCTTCTGCATGACGAACTAACACTTCACGCTGCCCGCATTTTTCTCGAAGTATTTCGGGAGTCCACTCAAGAGCTTTCCAATTGCGAGTTGCATCCTGAAAAATAACCGGCTTGCGAGGCTTGCGAAATTCATTGACGAACTCTTTGTAAGAGAGTCCAGAAACTCGTTCTGGTTCGTTAACATGAGCAGGTGTTATTTTGCTGGAATCAATCATTAGGTCGCCCTTGATGAAAATGAATTACAAGAAGGTGCCATGATTCCAGAACAATAGAGCAACCCCAAGCGATAGCATTTATTGGGATTGGTTCTACAAATTCACCCTAGATATCCAGAATTCATAAACCACATTAAAAACGTAGCTCACAATTTCAGCCGTATGCACAAATTGAGCGAATTTGTGCATACGTGATCAAAGCACAGAAAGTACGATTGGCATAATCGGTATTACTATGCGAATGCGTATTTGCCATTGTGTTGAAAATTATTTCCTCGGGTGCTTACGGCACTCACACGACCCTGAACGGGATCGTATGAGCTACACCGGGGCAAGAAAATAGGAAATCACGATTGAAAGCGAAGTCATCACGCAACTTTTTAACAATTTGCTCCAGCGTGTGCCGTTTTCGTTTCTTCACCATTTTCGAGTCTCCTTTGACATTTCAAATAAGTGAGACTCTCATGACACATGGATCAACTTTGGGGGAGTATGCCAACCCGAGGCAGCCGAGCAGGGCATTCTTCCTCTGTATTGTGATCTTTTCGGTATTGTGATCTTTTCGGTGTAGAACAAACGCAAGGACCATGTGAGCAACTATCAGCTTGGAAAAGTCATTCCGCCCGGAATCTGCCAGGCACCTCTTGAGCAATCGAGCACTTTGTTCCATAATGATCATCGCGGGTTCTTCCTGTAGGTGGAGAGAAACAATGATCTATTTATGGACGGGATCCACATGAGATGAAAACTGAAAATTTGGGGTACTGCTCAAAATGAACACAAAGCAATTCCGGCAATCCTGCTGTATCAACTCCTCGGGTTGATACCCAGTTACTCATAGAAAAAATAAATAATGAATAGCGACAAAAGCCTGACACACTTTGATGAACACGGTGCAAGCCGCATGGTGGATGTTGGTGAGAAAGCAACCACGAGTCGCGTTGCAATCGCTGAGGGCTTTGTGCAGATGCAATCGGCGACTTTGCAAAAAATCACAGCCAACGATTTCAAGAAAGGGAATGTCTTTGAAGTCGCTCGACTAGCTGGAATTATGGCGACGAAGCGAACTTCTGATTTAATCCCGTTATGCCATCTGTTACCTTTGGAGTCTACTCAAGTAGAAATCGAATCAGCTGGAACAGATCGGGTAAGAATTGTGGCGAAGGTTTCTGTGCATGCAAAAACCGGCATCGAAATGGAAGCACTCACGGCAGTCTCTGTCGCAGCACTTACAATCTACGATATGTGCAAAGCTGTTGATCGTAGCATGGTGATTGGTCCGATTAGCTTATTAGAAAAATCGGGCGGACGAAGCGGTCACTATCAGCGTGAATAATACGGCGAAGAGCACATAGCAGACAGGTCCGTCGAGAAGGAGCCAAACTCCTTCGCATCAGCTAAGCGTCTTTGACGCTGCCTTGTTCTGCTTCAAATTGCTTGCGTTGAATCGCTTCGTAAACTTCCTGGCGATGTATACTGACATCCTTAGGAGCTTCGATTCCCAACCGAACTTTGTCACCCTGAATTGAAATAACCATCAGCGAGATATTATCTCCGATGACAATCTTTTCGTCTTGTTTTCTACTTAATACCNGCATTTCAAATCCTCGAATCCTGCCGAGTTATTCGGCCATCCTATAATTAACGATCCTTTGTCTCCTGTGGCTGACAGCTTCTCTCAAACTTGATCAATAATCCAATGATCGGTCCAAGCCGTCAGACGCGTCACTTCCTGTTGAATCAAGCATAAGGTGAGTGCAAGGCAAATGGATGCTGTTTCTTTTTTAGCACCCCCTAGTTTTACGAATCCGGTCCGATTGGAATGATTCTGAGGAATGGGTTATGGGTGAATTATGCTCAGGGGTGGCAACCTGAGGAGGTTCAGATTGACAAAAACTGAGCAGCCCACACCTCAGGATAACCCGTAACCTGTTGGTATCATAGGAGATATGAATATCTCTGGCGATTCGCAGGCACATTCACTTGAGGTAACGACAGGCCAGGCAGCAATAAATCGCAGCTAGCCTTCTCGTGTGATTTGAACTGTTCAAAAGATAGCCACGGGGCCTAAGTAGGAGGCTGCTTCTATCTGTTACTGTTGCGAAGAATCAACATAGGCAACCACTTTGCCGGGGTGAACGGCATCCCTCAGCTGTGCACATTTCTTGAGCAGGACGCCATCGCAAGGTGCAGCAACATCGAAAGCCAACCCTGGCCAACTGACTTGAAATAACAAGTCATCCGCTTGGATTTTTGATTCCGGTTCAACATACCAGGCAGTCAGTTCCCCTTGAAATCGTTGGCGTTGTGAATCGCTGTTGCAGACTTGTTCGTCACCGATACCTGGATTGGGAACGGAGATCGGAACAAGATTTTGAGGATTACAATCAAGAGGCCTCGTCAAACTTTTCATGGCAATTGCCCGGCAGTCACTCCCGCGGCCATTTCGCCTGCATGGTAACTTGAGCGAACAAAAGGGCCGCTGGCGACCATTGAGAAGCCGAGTTTCCTGCACTGCTCGCCCAGTTCATCAAACTCTTCGGGGGGAACAAATCGTTCGACGGGAAGTTGATCAGCAGAGGGTTGCAGGTACTGTCCCAAGGTCAGCATGTCGCAGCCGACTGCTCGCAGGTCAGCACAAACTTCCAGAATCTCTTCCATCGTTTCGCCCAGGCCCAACATCATGCCACTTTTGGTGGGCATTCCTGGAGCTTCGTCTTTGACTTGTTTTAGTAGATCCAAAGATCGCTGATAGACTGCATTTCTGCGAACACGATGATACAACCTGGGAACGGATTCCATGTTGTGATTGTAAACGTCCGGCTTCGCTTCAATCATGCGTGAGATGGCATCACGATTCCCTCGGAAGTCAGAAGTGAGCACCTCAACTTGAGCGCCCGTTCGAGCACGTACAGCCAGCACGCACTGATAAAAATGCTCTGCTCCACCATCGGGTAAGTCGTCACGTGTCACGCAGGTAATTACAACGTGCTCTAACCCAAGCCGCTCGGCTGCCTCGGCGACCCGGCCTGGTTCATCAGGAAGAACCGAGCCTGTTTTTCCTTTGGGGATCGAACAAAATCCACAAGGGCGGGTGCAGACATTTCCCAGAATCATGAATGTTGCTGTCTTTTGAGACCAGCACTCGGTCCGGTTGGGGCACTTCGCGCTTTCACAGACTGTTTCCAGATTCAGGTCATCAATAACCCCTGATGTGAAGGCCATCTCGCGGCTAGGCATTGGCCTTTTGAGCCATTTCGGAAGACGGCGACGAGGCCGTTCCTGTGGTTGATTGATAATATTCAGCTCTTGCAT
>JAESQE010000088.1 GCA_016765335.1 Planctomycetaceae bacterium | reverse complement strand
ATACCACCCAGTCCGCTAACGCAATTCTGCGAGAGACAGACTTTCCGGAACCATCTGCTGCCACGAACTCAGGATCAGTATCACCAAACAGTTCTGGAAATCCCGACTGAACGGCTTCGCCAGGCACATGCGGATTCCCTCGTAAAAGAACATGAGTTGGTGCAGGTTTTTCGAAATACTTAGCCACGCTGAGAACAGTTTCACGAGCAGGGAGTTGCTTTTGTTTTTCAATTAACTTCTTGCGACGTTCTTTCAACGGGAGATAAGCCTGTTTCTGATCCTCATCCAGAAATTGAAGCAGCTTTTCTTCCAGTACTTTTTCTCGCTGCGGTGTTTCGGTTGCTCGCTGATCAGGAGCAGGCATCTTCACGATCCCCTGTTGCTCGATCACTTGCATCTTTGCTTGGACATCTCGCAGTTTGGTATCCAGGTCCACGTAACGGGCAACCAATTCTGGAGTAGAAACATCCGTCTGATTATTACTTAACTGATTCCCCCGAGAGCCGTACAACGTCAGCTCATCGAAGAATGAAAGCATACGATAATAATCGGTGTGTGGGATCGGATCAATCTTGTGATCATGGCAACGAGCACAATTCAAGGTCAATCCCAGCAGTCCCTGTCCCACGGTTGTGAGGATACTATCGAGTTCGTCGTATCGTGCCAGCTTAGGATCTGCGGGTTCATCATCCCAGATACCCAGACGATAAAAACCTGTCGCAATAATCGTCTCTCTGTTGCGTGTCGCAATCACATCCCCAGCAAGCTGTTCACGTAAAAACTGATCATACGGCTTGTCTTCATTGAACGACTTGATGACGTAATCCCGATACTTCCACGCATTCGGTTTATTGCCATCCCGTTCGAAACTGTTCGTCTCCGCATATCGAACAACATCCAGCCAGTGCCTGGCCCAGCGTTCGCCATAGTGAGGAGAATCCAGCAATTGATCAACCAGTTTTTCATAAGCATTTTCTGAACGATCATTGAGAAACTTCTCCACTTCTTCCGGCGTGGGAGGCAAGCCGGTCAAGTCGTAATACAACCTGCGAATTAACATCGTCCGCTTTGCCAGCGGAGCAGGCTTCACGCCATTACTTTGTAATCGAGCTTCAATAAACTGATCAATCGGATGCCCCGAAGAAACCTTAATATCAGGTGGCGTCACTTTCGGGATCGGCTCATAAGCCCAGTGAGAATTAAATTCTGCTCCTTGGGCAACCCATTGTTTTAATAGACTGATTTCTTTTGGTGATAACGGATCGTGCTCAGCAGGAGGCATTCGCAGATCTGGATCACTTTCCAGAATTCGAGCAATCAATTCACTTTCATCTGGCTTGCCTGGCACAATCGCAGGAGAACCAGATTCCAATTCCTTCAAGGCTGCTTTGCGATTATGTAACGCCAAGTCGCCTTCCTGCGCGCTGGGGCCATGACAAGAATAGCATTTACGGGCCAGAATCGGGCGGATCTGACTTGAATAGTCAACCTGTTTTTGNTCAGCCGAAACAGGGCAGGCCAAGACAAACCCAAGCAGCCCTATCAAACCTAAAGGCTGTATCATCAAAAGTAATTTTGCACGGTAGTTAAAACGCATATTGCATGACCTTGGTATTTGAATCAGTAAACGTCGCTACGACTTTGCTTGTAAAATTTGTCTCATCCAGCGGCAGGAATCTCAAGGGAAATGAAGCCAGGAGGAAGGATTGTTCGAATACCCCTGTATTGGCATACTCAGATGCGTCTATTCGTCAAGCAGGGATATAACGCCGCGGCAACAGCTGTCATTATAACAGATGTCTGATTGCCAATCAGTTAATTATCCTCTAATCTCAGCAAAAAAACACTGAGAATTAGAATGAACCGATTCCAGGTATTCTCACCTCTCAAGCAGTTTTGCAGCAGAATCACTTAGCGGATAGTTGCTGTAGATCTGGCACGCCCTGTTGCCCTTAAGGCAAGGCAGACAAGAATGTCTAGCCTCGGCTCGCAATGAACTTTGAATTAATAGAGGTTCCCTCAATACTCGCTGTCTGTTGCGGATTCTTCTTCAGCCCCTTGGAAGGTAGATTTCACGGCTTGACGAATCGTTTTATTGTTGACTTCCTGATGGAACTTTTCAATCGCTTCTTCGATAGACATCATCCCAAGATCTTTCGAGCCAATCCGGTCACGCACTGCAACTGCGTTTTGCTCGGCCTCTCTGGGGCCAACCACAAGCATATACGGAATCAACTCCAGTTGAGCATCGCGAATCTTTGCATTCACTTTTGCTGACCGCATGTCGCTGGATACACGAAAACCTTCCTCCTTGAGACGCTTTTCAAGATCACGTGCGTAATCGGCAACCTTATCAGTCACAGGTAAAATTCGAATCTGTTCCGGAGCAAGCCATAACGGAAACGCACCTGCAAAATGCTCAATGAGCATTCCCATGAAGCGTTCCATAGAACCAAATGGAGCGCGGTGGATCATCACCGGACGATGAGGCCTGTTATCTGCACCGATATATTCCAGCTCGAATCGTTCGGGAAGATTGTAATCGAGCTGCACAGTTCCCAGTTGCCATTCGCGACCAATCGCATCCCGGACCATAAAGTCTGCCTTCGGGCCATAAAACGCAGCCTCGCCTTCGCAAACTTCAAAGTCTAATCCAGAATCAGTCAGCACTTTGCGTAAACTCGCTTCTGCCTGGGTCCAGTTCTCTTCAGAGCCGACATATTTATCACTTTCAGAATCTCGCACCGACAGCTGCACGCGATAGTCATTTAAGCCGACGGATTTCAGTACAAATTGTACCAGATCCAAAGTCTCACGAAACTCACCTTCGACTTGCTCGGGAGTACAAAACAGATGGGCATCGTCCTGAGTTAAGCCACGCACTCGCAGCATGCCATTCAATTCGCCGGTTTGTTCATGACGATAAACGGTACCAAATTCAGCTAACCGAACAGGCAAATCTCGATACGAGCGAGGCTGTGATTTATAAATCTGAGCATGATGCGGGCAATTCATCGGCTTGAGCAAATAACGCTCCTGCTGCTTTTCCCATTTGCGAAGTGCAGCAATCTTTTCTTCATTACTGGCTGCTTTGTCGTACTCGCATTGCTGATAACCCATGATTTCAGCTGCTTGCAGAAGTGCATCTTCGTTCTCGGAAGTTAACTCTCCATCCTGTAATTTCTGAATGCAGTAATCTATGATCCGACCTGCATCGTGACCGTAAATCGGCGCAAACTGAGAGTCTCGATAATAAGGAAAATGACCACTGGTTTCGTACAGCTCAACGCGACCAATATGTGGTGTGTAAACCGGGGAATAATCCCGTTTGATTAACTCTTTTTTGATAAACTCTTCGAGTAATGAGCGTATCGTTGCTCCTTTAGGAAGCCATAAACAAAGCCCTTGACCTACCTCTGGGTCGATCTGAAAGAACTTGAGTTGCTTTCCAAGCACTCGATGATCTCGACGCTTTGCTTCTTCAACTTGCTCAAGATGTTTCGCCAAATCTTTTTTGCTAAACCAGGCAGTCCCGTACANTCGNTGAAGGGGCTTGTTNTTTTTATCCCCCTTCCAGTAAGCACCAGCTATCGAAAGCAGTTTGAATGCCTTGATTTTTCCAGCCCGTGGAATATGAGGCCCTCGGCATAAATCGACAAATTCTCCTTGTCGATAAAAGCTCAAAGATTCATGATCAGCCAGGCCAGTCTCCAGATGATTAACCTTGAGTTCCTGATTCATCTCCTTGCAAAGCAGTATCGCTTCATCACGAGGCAGAGATACTCTTTCGAATGGCTCTCCTTCTTTGATGATCTGTGCCATTTCCTGTTCGATACGCGGAAAGTCATCTTCGCTGATATTCTGATCGATGTCAAAATCGTAATAAAAACCATGGCCAGNTGTTGGACCAANCGCCAAGCCGGTGCCAGGAAAAAGTCGCATCACAGCTCTGGCCATAATATGTGCACAGGAATGCCTCATCACTCCCAGGGCTTCTGTGTCTTTAACGGTCAGTAATCGAAATGCAATTTGATTCGGGTCTTCGACCGATTCGATGATCGGTCGAGAGGCATCGACAATCACATCGTTAACCTTCGCTGCGATGACATCATTAGCAAGCCGTTCGCTGATCTGTTTTGCGATATCCAAGGGGGTCGTTTCATCGCTGTATTCGTTCACATTGCCATCTGGAAGAGTGACTTTAATCATAGCTTCATTTATTTCAAATGCGAAAAGTAGCAGACGATCAGAAATAACCCATCGACCTGCAACGATAAAAAAGAGGCGGTCTGTGCCTCTTGAAATTGAATACAATACCAGACACAAAAAAAGCTGAGGGGTTACCTCAGCTTGTTTTTCAGAATGAACTGAGGATTTAGTCTTCCTGTTCTTCGTCTTCAGTTGTCACTTCAGAATCATTGATGGAAGAAGTAATCGAACGATTGATGCTTTCAATATTGTCTTCCAGGAAATTATCCATCGGGATATCATTGAAGGAAGCTTTTGAAAGAATGAAATCGACAGCTTTTCGTTCGCGAATCTGGGCTTCCAGATTTTCGATCATTCCATTTTTNATCNTTTTTGCACGCAGTTTACGAGGGCTTTCCCCTTGCTGCACCGCCATCGTTGCTATTTCTGAGGAAATGTCATCCCCGGTGCATTCGATATCTTGATCGGTTGCAACTTTATCAAGTACGAAATGCTCTTTAAGAGCCTGCTGTGTTGTCGAGACAGATTCTTGACGAATCTTGTTTTCACGAGCCATGATTTGCTGTCGGCTGAATCCGGCCTGTTGCATCTCAAGAATTTCACGTCTCAAAGCGTTATCAACATGCTTGCGAACCAGTCCTTCTGGTAAATCCCAAGAGGCAGATTCTGTGATTTTTCCCAGAACTTGCTCACGTGTTTTTTGACGCTGTTCGTAATCAACTTGTCGTGTTAATGAACTCTTTAACAATTCGTTGAGTTGTTCTTCTGAGTTGACGCCGATGCGTTCTAAAATCGCATCGTCAATTTCAGGAATTTCAAGACGTTTAATATCAAGTACTGTCAATTTAGCCTGAATTGTCTCATCTCTCATTTCGACATCAGTTGCCTCACGAGAAATACTCACTTCGAACTCTTTGACATCTCCTTCGGCTACGCCAACCATCAGTTCGTCAAACTTCTCAACTTCTGCATCCTGAAAACGCAGGATTGATCGCAAACGAATTGTGATCTCATCCATTTCGCGAATGACTTTGTCACCGTGCGTGAATTCGATATTACAAACGACGTAATCGCCAGACTCTGCTTTGCCTTCAAGAGGCACTACTTGTCCAAACTGTGAGAAGTATCGCTGACCAGCGACTGCGACATCTTCCTCGGTGATTTCTCTTACGGGCCGATCAATAGTCATTGAAGCATAGTCAGGAACATCAAAGACCGGACGAACTTCGATTTCAAATTCATAATCGAAATCGCCACTCTCTGGCACATCCAGATTTTCAACATCCAGTTCCGGCTCGTTGATTGGGTCCAGATCGTTGTCTTCAGAGACTTGTTCCAAGCTTTGAACAAGTAATTTCTGTTTCAATTGATCAGAAATCTCACTGCGAAATCGTTTCGCAAGTAATTTCTCTGGCACTTTCCCTGCACGGAAACCTGGGACTGCTGTCTCTTTGCTCAGTTCAGAGATCGTGTCCTCACGTAACTGCTGAATATCCTTTTCAGAGATCGTGACAAAAACATGCTTTTTGCAAGGACCGATATCTTTGATATCGACTTTCAGGTCTAAGCGTTCAGCAACTGCGACCTCGTCGGAAGTATTTTCTTCGACTTCCTGATTGACATTATCTGACACTGCAGATGACTCCTGTAAATTCCAACATTTGACCAATAACAAAGAGCGGGTGAAGGGATTTGAACCCTCGACATCCACGTTGGCAACGTGACGCTCTACCACTGAGCTACACCCGCTTAAGACCGTTGCCTCAAGATCGGGAAGTATAACCATGCTTATTTCTTTTGAAAAGTCAGGAGGTCTCCTCAAAACAAAAATCTTTCAGGCTGCCTCACCTGGCCCCTATTTCCTGCCTGCTCAATGTCAATTTGCTGCCCATGCAGGGCCATGTTGACAAATCACAACACGCATCCACATCGCATCATTCGCGTAACACCATTCTATGAAACAGGTTACAGTAAAAATTATTAATATCTCTTGATTGCAAGTCGCTTTTGAGCATCATGCACTGCCCTGTGAGAGTCTTGTGGAATTCACTTTACAGACTTTGCTGAAACAATCGTAAGTGTCTGACAGTAAACAAGATGCGTCATCCTTTAGTTGGCGTTGGTGTCTGTTTCCCGGGTGAGTCTGTCAAGTTTGGCATACAGACTGCTTTACAGAATAAACAACACGAGTCTGAAAGATTCACACACTTCAAAATGACTCACACAGCGATTCATTCATTTACGGGAAACACAAAGGAACACACCATGAAAAATCTTATCAACAATTTGTACAACGACGAAGCTGGATTCATTGTTTCAGCAGAACTGGTTTTGATCTCTACGATCGCAGTTTTGGGCCTGGTCGTCGGTTTAAGTGAAGTCGCCTTCAATATTAATCAGGAACTCGAAGATGTTGGCTCTGCCTTTGGAAGCGTCAATCAGAACTTCCATTACAACGGATCTCGCGGACACAAAGGCAGCATCGCGGGCAGCAAATACAACGACGAATGGGATTCGGGCGATGACAGCTGCGACATCTCTTGCGATGTTGCACCAAGCCCAGAAAGTTACTGATCCGAATTGCGGAGCGGAGCATAGACATTCGGTGTCTGTGTAATCGTAGGCTGGACTGAAGTACGAAAGCCAGCCTACATGTTCTGATTACAAAATGAAAACTCGACGAGGGATGAAGCATTCCCTTGTTAAACCTGATGACACCAACATCAAAAACGGATTTCGTTCCCGTCGAGTTTCATTTGATATCACGATTACGATGAGAGTCAGTTGGAGTTCACGCTTTAGCGTGCATCGGTTGGAAAATGCCTTCAGGCAGTTTCTGATCAATCGAAGAGGCGAANACATATGCCTCGCTAAAGCTGGGGCAAAGCACGCTAAAGCGTGAACTCCAACTCTTTGNAAACAGAATCAACTCACAAATCCGCGAGAGTGAGTCACGAGATGGAAAGTTCGCATTTGGCCCATTGGCCGAAGTTTTCTTCAACATCCACGCTAAGAGATTCCAGGCGATGGGCTACCCCGTCGAGAGTATCTTGCTTTAAGCGACCTGCAATCCAATAGGCAATTTCTTCTGCGGTCGTGTTAATCACAGGCAGCAACAAGCAATCTTCAGCAGGAAAGACCCAGCGACGGTCTTCGAATCGCACCTCCACTTCGCGATCTGTTTCTACAACTTTAATCGCAGCGTGATGCATAGGCAGTAGCATCCGATGATCCAGTTCATTGACTATTTTTTGAGTTGCATCTCGCAGCGCAATGAAATCAAAGACGTAGCGGTTTTCATCTAGCGGACCTGCAACTTCAACTGAAACTCTCCAGTTATGCCCATGCAATCGTTCACAAATGTTACCATTAAAGGTAATGAAGTGGGCAGCACTAAAAACGAGATGATCTTTCGTCACCCGAACACGAAAAGAAGCTTCATCTGCCATATGAGTTCAGTCTTTATTGGAGGTTCTCGAATATAAAGTTTGGTTAAAAAAACAGTTTTAAAACCCCCCTCTAACTCCCCCTTCGTAAGGGGGAGAACCAATTAAAGAGGTTCCCTACACTAAGATCTCTTTCACGACGCGGGCTTCTTCGACGCCAGTCAATTTTGCGTGTAGTCCGCGGAAACGGTAAGTGAATCGATGATGATCGATACCTAAACAATGCATCATTGTTGCATGTAAATCACGAAGATGGACTGGGTTCTCAGCGACATTGTATGAAAAATCATCGGTCTTGCCGTATTCAATACCACCTTTGATCCCGCCTCCGGCCATCCAGCAAGTGAAGCAACGCCCGTGATGATCGCGACCAGAACTTGGATCGCCCAACTTCCCTTGACTGAAACTGGTACGACCAAATTCAGACATGAAGATGACCAGTGTGTCCTTCAGTAAACCACGATTATCTAAATCTTTAATCAACGCAGCAGATGGTTGATCGATATCCCTGCATTGATTGGGAAGCTGAAGAGACAACGCAACGTGTTGATCCCAGCCACGATGATAAAGTTGTATAAAACGCACATCCCGTTCGGCTAAACGACGTGCCAGTAAGCAATTCGCAGCATAACTGCCGGGACGATGCACGTCCGGTCCATAACTTTCGAGCGTTTGATTGGTTTCTTCAGAAAGATTTGTCAACTCGGGGACTGACATCTGCATACGAAACGCCATCTCGTAGGCTTGAATTCGGGTCAACGTTTCCGGGTCTCCCAAGATGCCAGCTCGCTCCTGGTTCAGCTTGGCTAAGTCGTCCAACATTTCTCGTCGTTGAGAACGACTCACTCCTGGAGGGTTTGCCAGATACAGAACCGGATTTGCACCGGGCCGTAAGCCGACCCCTTGATGAGAGGAAGGCAAAAACCCACTGCCCCATAAACGAGAGAAAATTGGTTGACCAGGATTTTTCCCTGAACCTTGAGAAGTCATTGCAATAAATGCAGGCAAGTTTTCATTCTCACTACCCAACCCGTAACTCAACCAGGCTCCCATGCTAGGGAACCCCGGTTGTTGATTACCGGTATTCATATACGTCACCGCAGGATCGTGATTGATCGCTTCGGTGTGGACCGTCTTGAGCATTGTCAATTTGTCTGCAACAGTTTGCATGTGAGGCAACAGATCACTAATCCAAGTGCCACTGATCCCACAACGCTTTCCCGGTTTCAACGGCGGGACAATGGGATACGCAGCTTGCCGGGAGGTCATGCCGGTTAAACGCTGATCGCCTTTGATCGAAGGCGGAATATCTTTTCCTGCATGTTCATGAAGCATCGGTTTATCATCAAACAAATCCACATGGGATGCACCACCCGATTGAAACAGGCAGATCACACGCTTGGCAGTCGGAGCAAAATGAGGAAGCCCAGGGATGCCGGTTGAACCAGCAGCCGAGGCGGTTTGTTGCAATTGAGGCAACATCAACGAGCCTAACGCCATCGCTCCAACAGCGCTGGATGGTCCGCTCAAAAATTCTCTGCGAGAAATTTCAAAGTTAGTTTTGATGAAATTATTCATGATTTTATCAATTGAAAATAATAGGAATTTATTAATACGTACTAGTGCATTGGTAATGACTAGTTGCGGGTGACTGTCTCGCTAAGATTCATAATGGTGCTGACCACTTGAGTCCAAGCAGCATGTTCCTGAACTGGTAAATTACGATCTCTTATCGATTCTCCCACGGAAAGTAATGCACTTGCAGCGGCTTTGTCGTTTTGATAGCGAGAACGTTCGCGAGCAAGAGATTTTTCGAGCAATGATATCTCCTGATCACTTGCCGGACGAGACAGAGCTTCCAAAAACGCCCATTGAATTCTACTTTCATCATCACCATCACGATTAAGAACTTGCTGAGCCAAAGCCCGAGATGCTTCCACAAATTGCACATCGTTCAACAAAACCAACGCTTGCAGTGGCGTATTAGTTGTCGGACGAGATACAACGCAAGTTTCGCGATTAGGGGCATCGAAGGCTGCCATGTTGGGAGGCGGTGAAGTTCGTTTCCAGAATGTATACAACGAGTGACGATAAAGCTTTTCGCCGTGATCTTGAACGAAACTCTGTGCAGTGGCTGGCGTGCTGCCATAGTGACTAATCTCACGCCACAAATCACCCGGTGCATAGGGATTCACACTGGGTCCACCAAGATGAGTCGTTAACAAACCACTAGATTTCAAAGCAGAGTCACGAATCAATTCTGCTGGTAGGCGATACCGTGGGCCTCGTGCTAACAATCGATTTT
>JAESQE010000087.1 GCA_016765335.1 Planctomycetaceae bacterium | reverse complement strand
GCGCAAACAAATATGCGAATGCGTATTACTCGCACTGCTGGGCAAGCTAGATAGTGGCACCCCATTTGAAATGGCTATGACTAACATTCAGCGAGTGACCCAGCCAATTTTGGTTGAGTTGCGTAGCAACAAGAAGCAGTTTCTCAGCCCTCAACGAACAAATACGCGAATGCGTGTTCAAACCCCTGAGCGGGTGAATGAGCTTGCGACAGATCCAAAGTTGGGGTCAGCTCGGTGGAGATTGGCTTGCTCTGCAAATTGATCGAGTTGCTCAAGCGTACTCATGCGAAATTGACCTTGAGCAATTGAGATAGGCTTCGAAATGTGAAGGTTGACCTGCTTTTCAATTTGCTCAGACGCGAGTTGATCTTTAGGAATCATGATTCGTTTGAAGCCGAGCTGTTGCCAGGTTGTTTGGTCTTGAGATTTGGTTGCAGCTGTTGGGATGGAGATCGGCTGAGCAGAATGGTCGGACGGTGGCTGCTTCAGATTTCCTCCATATTCCGGATGGGTATGCTCTAAGGGCAGAAAGATTGCTCCGGTGTAAAAATCCACAGCAAAAGCAACAGCTCCGGGCACAAAAAACAAGACCAGACCAACGGCGTTCAGACCCGCGATTCTTTTGTCGATTTTATTGCTGTGTGGCTGGTGACGTCGTTCCGGATGCATCATCGAACCACAGCCCGATGCAAAACAAGCTGCGATAGCGAATCCCTTGGTGAGAACAAAATTAACAAACTTTCTTCGCTGCGTCGGTCCACCTGGAAATCTAATATAACTAATCGTGTTTACTGACCCCGAAATCGAGGCATTGATTGCTGGCGTAATATCACTTCAGAAGAAATTCGCAAAGTGCAATTCAGTCCTTATACCTTCTACAAGCTTTCGAAATCTTGAATTTACTACTCAGTAGGGAACCTCTATAAATTGGTTCTTCCCTTTACGAAGGGGGAGTAAAATGGGGGTTTTGAACTGTTTTTATAACCAAACTGCCTTCAGTAATGTAGGATGGGTGGTTCTGTCGGCGAACAGGTGTCCGTATTATTGGACATCAATCCGACAGGTTCACCCATCTTTGTGGTATCGTGGTATCAACAGGCACACAAAGATGGGTGCAAGCACGCCATCCTACTTGGACATTGGAAATCTACGTAGGGAAACCTCTAGCGATTCAATTAATAGAGGTTCCCAATAATAAATGCTCTAGGCGAGCTTTGACGTATCTGATAGAAGACCGTCACTGTTTTGTCTGTTTTACTAAGACTGGAGAATCCTTCATTAATTGAAGGATATCTTCGCTGCCGAAGGAGTCGCAGGTATGTTGGGTACCGAACTGAACGTCGTAGAGTATATGAACCGTTTTGGAGAGTTGATTAATCAACTTGATGCCACTCGGATCGTTGGTTTGAGCGACGATATTTTTGCAGCTTACGAACAAGGCAAGATAGTTTTCATTTGCGGCAACGGCGGAAGCGGGTCAAACTCGTCCCATTTCTGTGAAGACCTAGGCAAAAGTACACTCGATCCCCGGGATTTTGAAAATGATGACGTTAAGCGACTCAAAGTGATGAGTTTGACAGATAATACGCCTTACATTTTAGCTTGGGCGAATGATGAAGGGTTTGATCGAATTTTTGTCGAGCAGTTAAAAAACTTCGCATCCCCTGGCGATCTGCTCATTTCGATCAGTGGCAGCGGCAACAGCGAAAATGTTCTCAAAGCCGTCTCCTGGGCCAATAAGCATGATCTGACCACTTGGGGAATTACCGGCTACACCGGCGGGGAACTGAGCAAAATCGCCCAAAAAGAGCTGCACGTTCCCCTAGATGACATGGGCATGGTCGAATCTGTGCACATGCTTGCGTTTCACTGGGTTCTGAATGATGTTCACGCACGCATAAACCGTGTCGGGCGATACAGTTCGAGCGACCGACCTGCAACGCTGCCTTTGCGTAAAGCGGCTTGAATTTCGAGAATTCTTTCTCTGAAACCCAGAATCTACCTGCCAACAGGCTGTTCTGCCACACGATTGTAAATAATACAATTGCGGGTTCTCCCAAATTGGTTCTCCTCCTTACGAAGGGGGAGTGAGAGGGGGTTTGGGGGTGAACAATTTGCGAACAAATACGCGAATGCGTATCAGATCAGATATCTTCTTCAATTCCCGGAATCGTCCGAATTGGAATTTTCGGCATTCTACCGGTTTCCAACTCCGTATGTGACGAATACCATAGTACCGGGCCTGATCGCGTTTGTAGATTGTTAAATCGTCAATGCGTTACTCATCTTGGGACTCCTCAAATGTTGAGGGCCACAGTTGTCGTTCACAGTTGCCGTTCACAGTGCCGTTCTCTGTCACAACTTTCCTTTTGTTCGTATAGGATAAACGATGTCGAATCACGATTCGACAACTATTGTGGATTCGGTTGCTTCTCCAGCGACACCACGACCGGTCCGTAAAAACAGACGACGAAAAAATGTAGTTCGTGAAGCGGCTGGAGGCGCTCAATCTTATTCGAATGGATCCAGCAAGCCAGCTCGTGTGAAACCTTCATTGAAAGATGGAGTTTCGATTGGCTCGCTTTTTCTGCTTGTTCGCTATTGGGTGCGCACAGCTGTTGCGACAGGATTTGGTGTTTCTTTATTGATTCACGTCACTGCTTTGGTGGTGATGTCGCTGGTGATGCTCGATCAGTTTAAATCTGACGATTCAATCCTGACTTCGATTTCAACGGCAGAAGAATCTTCTGTGTTTGATGAAATTATCGATGTGAGAATGGACGTGCCGATGGGTGATATTTCGTTAGAAAAATCACTCGAATCAGCGATGGATATGGAAGTCGCAGACTGGGCCGACAGCCCCGTGACCACAGGCATCGAAGAATCGGTGGAATCTCTGTTCGAAAAAGATGGCTTACAAGGACTGGGCGGCGCAGGATTCCTGGCCCCCAAAGATGCCCGTGTTTTCACCAAGGGAAGTTTCAGTGCCTGGACAGTTCCCAACGATCCTGATCCCGGCGAAAATTATGTGATTGTGATTGTTGTCAAACTTCCAAGCCGCGTGAAAAGATATCGTGCTTCAGATCTTTCCGGAATGGTCGTGGGCACCGACGGATATCGCTTAGCAATTCCTGGCCCAGCCTACACACGAGGTAAAGTCTATCTTCCAATCAAGAACCGCATGGTTCAAATGAAAGTCACCGTCCAAGGCGGAGCTTCCCGAGTAAGAGACGTAATTAACATTCGCTCCACATCGCTCAAAGAAAAACAAAGAATCGAACTCGAATTCTAAGCTGTGTTAAGACACGGAATTGCAATAACACAATTTTGGGTGCCACTGCCTGGCTTGTCCAGCAGTGAGATTGCGGGGGGGAAACTCCATAATTCGAAGGATGTTCTCGTTAAAATTGCCTTAGTTGGTGCTCAGTGTTTTGTAAAGACGCTATCTAGCCTACTCTTTGAAATATTAGAGTGATTTTTTCTGATTTTCCCAACTGGAATCGCACTGCTGGACAAGCCAGGCAGTGGCACCCCAAATACTGTTGTAATAGCCTTCGAGGCAACACTGGTCTCTGGGATGAGACTTTTCTACAATGGGTTGGTGAACCGACAGCAGAACTTATTTGAGGATGCCGCCGATTTGAAATGGAACGAGGCTGATCTTCGGGATCGTCTGGTTGCTGAGGTGGTTTTTAATCGTCCAATGGAAACGGGGTACCATTATTTGGTGCCCGATCCGTTGCGTGAAATGCTGCAACCTGGTCAACGGGTCAAAGTGCCACTCGGGCGGGGTAATAAGTTGACGATTGGCTTTTGTGTCGGGCTGCAACATGGGATGCCGGCTGAGATTTCCGGAAAACGAAAGCTCAAAGAACTCGAAGAGGTGCTTGATCGAGAGCCGCTGGTCAATCGAAAAATGCTCGAACTGACTCGCTGGATTGCCACGTATTATTTGTGTAGCTGGGGGCAGGTTCTGCATAGTGTGATCCCGGCTGCTGTGAAAAAGAATGCGGGAACTCGCGAGTATCGTCTGTTTCGCATCGCTGACGGGGTGAGAGAACGCCTTGACGATTGGCAGTTGACAGCCAAACAAAAAGCAGTGATTGAAGTTCTCAAAGCTGCGACTGAGCCGATGCTGATTGATCAGTTAACAGAAGCTGCCGGGTGTGGCACTTCCCCGGTGAAGACGTTGCAAAAAAAAGGAATTCTGGAAGCGATTCGTGAAACACGGATGACGTTTGCCCCCAATAATAAAAAAGTAGAGCGAGAAGCTGATCTTCAACTTACTGATTACCAGCAACAGGCACTCGATGTAATAATTGATACGATTGATGGAAAGTCGCCGCCGCTTCATCCTGGAGATAAGAAGGATAAAAAATCGTCCCGCGGTGAAACAATCCTGTTGCATGGGGTGACAGGTTCAGGAAAAACAGAAGTTTATATTCGTGCAATTCGCCATATTGTGCAGTACGGTCAGCAGGCGATTGTGTTAGTGCCTGAGATCAGTTTAACGCCTCAAACAATTCGCAGGTTTAGTAAGCGATTCGATTCGGTGGCGGTGCTTCACAGTCATTTGACAGATTCCGAACGACACTGGCATTGGCAGCGGATTGCTCAGGGAAAAGTGCAAGTGGTCGTGGGTGCTCGCAGTGCAGTTTTTGCACCGACTCCTAATTTGGGTCTGATAATTATCGATGAAGAGCACGAAACGACATTCAAGCAGGAAACGATTCCGCGGTATCATGCTCGCGAAGTCGCCCGCAAACGAGCACAGTTGGAAAACGTTCCGCTGTTGCTTGGTTCTGCGACCCCGATGCTGGAATCGTGGTGGAAAGCGAACACCAATCAGTACCGGCTCATTTCATTACCGGAACGAATCGAAAAACTCCCGATGCCTCCGGTGGTCACGGTCGATACTCAAAACGATCCGCTGATTTCTCGTGGACACAATATTGGACGAGCACTGCGAAATTCGATGGATCAGGCGTTGAAAGATGATGGGCAGATCATTCTGTTTTTCAATCTTCGCGGATTCACGCCGGTGCTTTGGTGCAAACATTGCCGAGAAAAAATCTGTTGTCCACACTGCGCGACCTCTCTCACCTGGCATAAAGATCGTAAGTTGTGTCTGTGTCATACATGTGATTTCACTTCGCCACTTCCCGAGAGCTGCCCTTCGTGCAATATGCCGGGGATGAGGCATTTTGGTTCGGGAACACAACGGCTGGAAGATGAAGTGCGAGGGAAATTTCCGGGCGTTTCGGTGATTCGCATGGATAGCGATTCGATGAAAAAACCAGGCTCTCACAATGAAGCTTTAGAAAAGTTTCGGCATGGCGAAGTTTCGATTCTGCTGGGAACACAGATGATTGCCAAAGGGCTTGATTTCCCGAACGTGACATTGGTCGGGGTGGTCGATGCGGATACCTCTTTGCATCAGATTGATTTTCGGGCTTCTGAGCGAACGTTTCAATTGATTGCTCAGGTGGCTGGTCGCACCGGACGCAGTTCGCGTGGCGGGCGTGTTTTGGTACAAACAATCCAACCTGATGCCGAGGCAATTCGATTTGCAGCTGAGCATGATTTTATTGGATTTGCGAGACAGGAACTGGTGCATCGCAAAGAACGTCAGATGCCACCGGTTTCCGATCTGCTGCGGATTATTCTGCGAGGCACCGACGAAAANCTACTCGAACTTTCTGCGATTGATATGGGAGATATTCTGCGAGAGCATGCCAAGACGTTTGATTATGAGTTTCGAGTTTTAGGCCCCGGGCCAGCTCCGCTTTCACGGCTTAAAGATTATTACCGATTTCATATTATGGTCAGCGGAAACCATCACTCAGAACTGTGCGAATTAATCAACAGTTGCAGGAAAAAATTCGCCAAGCTGCCTCATATTGAATATGCGTTGGATGTTGATCCGCTACATATGAGGTAGGTGTTTTGTGGGTGGTTAATTAAACTTAGCCACAGAGTGCACAGAGATAAAAGAGAAGAACTAAATTAGCTACGGATTTACACAGATGGGCACGGATATTTCTTTTATCTGTGAAAATCCGTGTTTATCCGTGGCTAAGTGTTTTTGTGTTATGACGAGTTGGATTACCAGGGCCATGACGATCCCGGCTCGCCTTGTTTAATTTGAAGATGCTAATCGCCATTTCAGCCAGGCGTAGATGGATGAGCCGATCTGTTGGTAGCCTTCTTTGTTGGGGTGCACCGCGTTGTTGGATGGGTAGCCGTCGGTGATATCCAAATATAGTTCGGTGGGGATAATGCTGATCTTGGAGTCATTGATGGCTGAGAAATATTTGATTTGGCGTTGAACTAATCGGTGCTGGATTTTGTTCCAACCCTGGCGAGTGTATCTTCCTTTGTAGTTGGCATCGAATGCTTCATCTCGTGAGTTGCCTGGCGTTGTCAGACAAATACCAATTTCTGCATACGGGGCAGACTTTCGCAGAGCTGCAATTAAAATATCAGCCTGCTTGAACATGCTGTCAATTCTCGCATCCAGTGCAGCGGGATCTTTATAAGGAGCACTGAAGCAATCGTTGATGCCGAGTTTAATTGTAATGAAGTCCGGGCGATTTCCGTTACAGTATTGTTCGAAGTATTTGGAGAGGTTTAGTTCCGGTTTTCCTTGTTCATTAGGAAAGACAAAGGGGCTGCTTCCGGATTTGCTTCGCTGATGTTTTTCATCGACGCAGTGCACACGAATGCCGTTTTCGTCTGCTGCATAAAGTGAATTGAATCGTGCCCATGTCCAACCGCCATATCCTTCGTGCATCACTCCAGAGGCAGCTGCACCGGGACGATGTGTTCCCAGCATTTCCCATTCAGGATTCCCCGGCAGCGAAAGCAATCTCGCCACTTCATTGGGGTACTGCGAAGCATTAGTGAGACTATCGCCGATCATTAACAAACGGATTTTTCGACAGATCGGATGAACGTCGTGTAGGGA
>JAESQE010000086.1 GCA_016765335.1 Planctomycetaceae bacterium | reverse complement strand
GTATCGTAACCGAGGCCAGTGCCCTACGGCTGATTGAGTGGAGTGGGTGGTGGGGGGGTAAACGTCCGAAGGCAACCCATTTCGCAAAACGAAAAATAAACACAATCCCATGCACCAGAGTAAAGTAAGTACCATTAGACGATAGCCGCCGCCGGTTTGATAAGATTCCTTGGATTCAATCAAATAAGTTGAGGTTTACGCTTTGGCGTCTGTCTGATGGGAAATGTTCACTGGCGGTACCTGATTAATCTTGAAATTGAACTCACTGATCTGCCAGATGCTCACTTTGTATTGATGAGATCAAAATCAATGTGAAAAACAGATGTTGACCGTGCCTGGCTCTGGGCCGTAAAATGCAATGTTGTTAATTCGGATTCCTGAGACTCAAGTGCTCAACAGAGTAAACATTATGAGTGAAGCGACCTTTGCACGCGAAAAGAAATTGTCATCGCCTTTGGCGTTTGTGGGATCGTTGTGCGTTCATGCAGGTCTTGCCTGGTTGATTATTACGAATTTGAATAGTTTCGGGCAACAAGGCGACTTCGGTACCTCAGAGGATTATCGCGAAGTTGGCCTGTATATTATTGACGATTCTGCACAAGAACCAGAAGAGAATCAACAACCGAGCGAACAAACAGCCGAGCAGCTTCCCCCTGTACCCGAGTCATTGAATGCATCTCTCAATGAATTGCCCGAAATGACTCAGACGCTTCCAGAACTCCCTGCATTGCCTCGCATTGGGCCTGGCCCAACGCCGAATAAATCGTCAAATCAAAGCGATGAGATGATTTCCAAAGCTTCTTCTCGACCAGTTTCTCCGACAAAAGCAGGGATTCCCGGAGTAACCACGTTTATGGATATTGCAACCAGTGGCAAATCGTTGCTGTATGTGATTGATTGCTCGGGAAGTATGAATCAGCACAATGCGTTTCGCCATGCCAAGGCTGAACTGCTTTCTAGCCTCGAACGGTTGAATAGCACACACAAATTCCAACTCATTTTTTACAACAATGGATTGATTGAATTTAAGTCTCGTCAAGGAAAATCAGAAGCTCAGTGGGCAACAGTTTCCAATCTTTCCAGGGCACGGGCCTTCATTAACGGCATGGACAATAGTGGCGGGACGATTCATTTCCCTGCATTATTGAAAGCTCTTTCCTATTCTCCAGATGTGATTTTCTTCCTGACTGACGCCACGGTTGATACGAAACTGTCGCCTAAGCAGCTTGATGAAATCCGGCGTAAANATAACGGGCGAGCAGCAATTCACTGTATTGAATTTGCTGTCGGTCCAGACTTAAAAATCAATAATTTTTTGCATGAACTCTCTCGTCAAAACGAGGGAANCTATCGTCNCCGAGACACAACCCGCTTTGGCAAGTAATCGATGAATAATATCTGTACTCCCCCTGAATCACCTGACATATCTCGTTCATCTAAGCGAGATGTTTCTCTGTTTTTGGGCATACTGATCTGTCTTGTGTTGCTTGATCAGGCCAGTAAGCTTTGGGCAATTTCGGCGTTGCAAAATGCACCTGCTATCTCCTGGGCTGGAGATTTTTTTCGGATTGTCTATGCAGAAAATCCAGGGGCGTTTTTAAGTCTCGGATCTCAGCTTCCAGAGGCGGTTCGTTTTCTAGTGATGATCGTATTCAATGCGATTGTGTTGCTGGTTCTGTCGGTTTACTTGTGGAAAAAATGGGAGATGCCCCGCGTTCAACGCACGATACTAGGGGTTATTCTTGCAGGAGGAATCGGTAATTTGATCGATCGAATCTGCTATCAAGGTGTCGTGATTGATTTTCTGAACATCGGAATTGGTACGCTACGGAGTGGGATTTTTAATCTGGCTGATGTTTGGATTACCGCTGGTGTTCTCGGTTTATTTTGCCTGGGGTTCATCCAGCCGAATGATAATTGGAAGCAATCAGTACAAGATAAGGAATCCGCAGTAAACCCGACCAGCATAGCCAGCCTGATACTGATAATTGGCACATGCTTATTACTTCTACCAGTTTCAAATCTAATTGCTGATTCGGTTGTGTATCGAGCAGGGAAACGAGGAGGACGCGTAGCGATTTCTGGAGAGATTATCGATTTCAATTCACAGAAGATGACCTTCCGTGTGAAGTCGCCAGATACAATTCAGGAATTACAACAATCGCAAATCCTCGCCTTTAATGCTCTGTACATGAAGTCTCATCAGAAAACGATCCAGAAAATTAGATCTGGCGATTATGAAGCGGCAAGTCAGTCTGTAAAAAACGCATTAAATACAGAGGCACGGCCTTGGGTTCGCAGGGAATTAATGTCGCTTGCGGTTCAGTGTGCAATCAATCTGGAGCACTGGAGCACCGCTGCAACGCATTATCTGGCGATGAAAGCCAGCGACCCTAAAACAAGAAACCTCGATCTCATTCCTTTGCATTGGCGGCCCGTCGAATTATCAGATATTGATCGTGATTATGCGATGCGGGATATTGCATCGTCGAATGATACTGCCCGATTGATTGCAGCGAGCTGGTTACTACAATCAACAGAATCGCAACAGAGAGCAGTAGCTGTACTTAATGAGTTACTTTATGCCCCAGAAACCGATGTGCGAAATTTAGCGCGTTGCCAGCTCTGGCGAGTGAAGTTAGCGAATGGAAACATTAACGACGGAGATCTGGTTGGCTGGGAGCGGCAACTTCGTAACTTGCCCGATGGCTACTGGGCAGGTCCAATGTTCCTGCTGGCACAAGGGTATCAGAAACGAGTGCAGCCTGATCTTGCAGCTGCCCGCTACCTTTGGTTGACCGTGTTGGATTCGCGGAATGTCGGACTTGTCCGAGAAGCAACATTGAACGCTGCCCAAATTCTTGAATCACTTGGTCAGAAAAAATCCGGGGATAGATTACGCAACGAAGCAGAACTGAGATTCCCCCCCAGGCAGTCTCCATAATCTACTGCCGATTTCTCTGAAATGCCTACTCAATTACAACAGGCAGGAATGTCTGTGCCCCATTTTGTATTCGTAGAGGCTTCCTTTACAGGAGAAAAAAGGGCTTTGTGCACTGATTGAAAAAAATTCAACCAGAGCGTAATTGCGGGGGCTGAGGAAGTCCGATTGACACGATTTTGAATAGCAGTTAGAAGCGATACTGCCTGAACTGTCAGGCGTGATGCCATCAACTCCACAATTCACTCTAATTGTTTTGGGATACTATGCGAAATTCAATCTCCATTGGGCTACTGACCTGTTTTCTACTAGTCGGTTGCTCTGGAAACGAAGCAGAAAACACGGAATCAGATGCGGCTTCTAAAGATCCTGCAAAGAAATCTCAAAATGATTCCAAGCAGGAAATAAAGCTTGATCCGCAGTTGGTGATGAAGCAGGTTCAAGCTTTATATAAAGAGGGTAACTACCGTGAAGCGTTTCCCTTGCTGAATAAGTTGCATATTGCAAAAGTTTGTCCAGCAGAGGGGTACGCCTTGCGTGCTCAAATACTGGATCATAGTGGCTTAACCGGCGAGGCAATCGCTTCATTGATGTTAGCCCTGAAGCAGGAAAGAGATCGCTCGGATTGGCACAATATGCTGGGGTTGCTGCTTGTGAAGGGGAAAAACATCTCAATGGCTCAGCAAGCATTTTCAAAAGCAGTTGAACTGGATCCTAAAAATGCTAAGGCGTATAACAATCGTGGTTTGATGTATATCACGATGCAGGAATTTGGAACAGCGATCAATGATTTCAACGCAGCCATTCAGGCTTCTCCGGAATACATCGATGCTTACAACAATCGAGGATATGCTTATCTTGAACAAGGCAGCTACACCAAGGCAATCAAAGATTTTACTCATTCGATCAGTCTGAATTCGGAATACGTCAAAGGTTACAATAACCGAGGCTTTGCATTGATGAAGATGGGAAATGCAGAACAAGCTATTGAAGATTTTACAGCCGCGATTGAGCTTTCCCCCAATACGGTGAAACACTATTTACACCGACGAGATGCCTGGCTGGTATTGGAGGATCAAGCAGAAGCTGATAAAGACATGAAGCTGGCTCAGTGGGTGCAGGGCTTGCTGTTAATTACTAGAAAAATGAGCAGAGACATTGAAAACCCAGCTCTGTTTATAGAACGAGCCAAGCACTACACAGCAGCCAAGAAGTACGACAAAGCACTGGAAGATATCAGTCAGGCGATCAAAAGAGATGTGAATTTCTTAGCCGCCTACAATGCACGAGCTCAATTGCATTTCGACAGAAAAGAATACCAACCTGCAATCGATCAGTGCACTAAAGCACTCGGCATTAGTGAAAACTTTGAAGCAAGATCACGGCGAGGCGATGCTTACCTGGCTTTAGGAAAAATTGACGATGCGATTGCAGATTTCCAAACAGCAGAACGCATTGATCAAGAAGTCGCCAATGCTTTCTGGAAACGTTCAGAAATCAAAAGCGAACAAGGCGACAAAGCCGGCGCTCAGTCAGACCGGGAAACAGCGTTAAAGCTCGATCCAAATATTGAAAAGAACATCATAAAGTAAGTAGCGTTCATTAAATCCAAGACGCACGTTACCATGAAATCTCTCAACGCCCTGTGTAGACAATTTTGTCGATGCAGGGTGTTTTTTATTTGAGGGCAACTGAACAGTTATCGAAATCGAGAATCCTGAAGGCCAGTCACCTCAATTCAATTTCCTCAAGCAATTCCTGTCCTTGCCTACCGCCAATCAGTGACAGTGTCTTCATCTGGTTCTACGGTCTCTTCACTTGCACAACAACCTCGATCAACGAGTCGATTGACAACAACATTTACGCCATACAAAGCTTTGACAAAGTCGCTGATATCCAGATTGTCGTCTTTTGTTCTGATGACACCTTCCAGGCAGACTGCATCCCCTGAAATCCGTCGAACAACCAGTCCATCAAATTCTACATTTGGACGTGTTGACAATTGATGTGCTAAATCTTTTTCGATCAGATGGCTGCAACGACTTGTTGAATCATCATTTATAATCTCTTTGTCAGCACATTCCGCGCACCATTCGGTTGTGTAAAGCTCGCTATTAAGCTTTTTCATTGAGAGACTCCTTCCACAAATTCGGTTCCAGTACTCACTCCAGCTACTCCTCTAATGTACCCTGGATCAACAAAATGCCAAGACATTTCAACAAGTTTTGATGAGTTATCCCAAAAAACCTCTAATATAGGTATAATCCCTACTTTCAATGTACTGGTCTCTACTTGTCAGGGTAGTTTAAGGAGGAGTTAAATAGGCAGTTTACGAATGGATTGTTGATAGGGCTATTTTTTCCGGCGAGTTTGAAGTCAATGAGTAGTTCCTGTTCTCTGAAATAGGGATTTTCTTTCATTTGACTCCTTTGATGGTATAACTAATAGTATGGGAACTTCTACTGATACGCATTCGCGTATCGGTTATCGCTTTGAATTTTCACTAAACCCTTTCCACCACAAGACCACGATTATTGACTTCTCGCTATTTTAAANTGGAATTGGTGTGAGTGATTTCGGGAGAGTTGAGCTGTGTCGATATCTCCAAGTGTGAATTGACTTTATGAATGCACTTTTAACAGGCTATCAGGTCAGTCAAACGGCTTGGCTTTTTCTCTCGTCGATGTTAATCATCGCCGCGTTTTATCGCTTTCGTCGAGTTTGGTCGCTGCGCAATTTTGATCTACTAATGCTTCTGTCTCTTTCGCCCGGAATGTTGATGGTCCGTCAACAGGAGGGAGCTTCGCTAGGATATTTGTTTTTATTCCTGAGCACTGCTTTTTGGTCCGTTCGCCTTTTTATGGATCGATATTTTACCAAGCGGTCTCGTATTGATCCGAATCTGAACACCCCTGGCATGTTTTTTTTGGGTGTGTGTGCGTTTGCTTTTTTGATGACCGAAGCCATTACCCGACCGGCTCCCCCGGGTTCAGTGACAACAGTAAATAAAGCGGAGCAAATGCTGAACACGATTGCTCCGGGCAATTCTAAAGCCATTAAAAAGTCTCTACCAAAATCTGAAAATTCATCCGATGCGAAAATAGAAACCTCTGAATCCGTAGAAGCTGGGCCTACCGCACCGCTGGTTGCAATACCTGTGGTCATGACGACTTCGCGTCTTGTCCGCTTTGGAATCGTGGAAGAAACTGCTGCCAGGGTTTTGGCGATTCTGGCTCATATCGCAATTGTTTTTGGATTGTATTGGATCGGTTGTCATCATTTTCATGACAAAACACAAGGCATCGCAATGGCGGCACTCTATCTGCTCATGCCTTGCACTTCCTTTGTTGTTTGTGAAGTGAATCAGGTCTTGCCTTGTGCATTTATCATCTGGGCAATTGCCTGCTACACTCGTCCACTATTGGCTGGTGTTTTGATGGGGTTTGCTTGTGGCTCGATGTTCTTTCCCGTGTTTGTGCTTCCGATTTGGGCGTCATTTTTCGGATGGAAACGCTCTTTGCGATTTTTCCTGGGAGTCGGAATTGTAGCTGTCATTCTCGCAGGAGGCATCGCCTTAATTTCTGCGGATTCCTATGCATTTACTCAGCAAACAATCAACCGAATCGATTTCCGCTTGCTCAGCTTTGAAGCTGGTCCAGCCGAGCAAGGATTTTGGAATTCAGTTCATCCTGCTTATCGAATCCCGGTGATGGTTGTATTTGCTTTACTCGTGATTACGTTGACTTTCTGGCCATGGAAAAAATCCCTGGAAGTCCTTCTGTCTTACAACGCAGCGATCATCGTGTTCACACAATTCTGGTATCCCCAACTTGGTGGAGCTTATGTTTTGTGGTATTTACCGCTACTCATACTGGTTGTATTCCGTCCCAGGCTACTGGCTCGATGTGACTACTCCAAACAACAAATCCAACAACAGTCATCGCGTCCTGATGCAAAAGTTCCGCCTGCACGGTCCTCTGCTGGGGGAAGCGCAACGCAACCATTTTATCGTTAATGCTAACAGATCATTCGAGTTGCCCTGGTAACAACACGATTTCTACTGAGATGTTCTTTTTCTGACAGGCCTTTCGTTATGTTGAATTTCTTTTTGTGCCTGGCACGATTCTCAATCACAGTTTGGTTTGGGGCAGCTGTGATGTTTGTTGTACTCACAGTCGCGGAGATTCTTTCCGGGCAATTTAACAGTATTGTTTTGGATCAATTAATATTAACCAGATTTCCTATCTACTACTTATTTACGTTTGTCTTACTTGCCACCAGTTGGATTTCCGGCGTCTTCTATTGGCGGCTTTCAGCTCTTCGAAGGGCCAAGTTATTTACCATTTTGGTTTCCATTTCACTCATTATTCTGATCAGTGATTACATTTGGGTCTACAAACCATTGGAGGATATGCTGACACCTGCAGGCTCTGCACGCTCACAAGAATTCCCTTTTTATCACAAGCTCACCGAAGCTTTAAACACCGTCGCGATGCTCATCAACCTGACAGCATCCATCGTCATTAACAGGACAATCAAAAAGATTCCCGCCAAGAATTAAGCACGAGAAATATCGTTAAGATGCAGTGTTGCTCTCAACGAACAATCAAAGCGGGATTCCCCTTGCACCGCATCATCGTGTGCTAGCCTGAGTCCCTAAAATCAAAACGCTTGCTGACAGTGAATATTTCCAATCTATGCACGCTAAAGCTGTAGTTTAGGAAAGCAGTTTGTGTATATTCGACAGGTATTAATCTGGCTTTCCGTATTGAAGCTGACCGTCCCAGCCTAGTTTTCGATGCAATGTGTCGTAGTAGCTATGGTTCGGGAATCGAACGAGTTGACANTTAACCTNCGCCTGTTTGAAAGTGATGACATCGCCATGACAAAACGGTCGATGTATGTGACCATCGATCACTGCGATTACGTTTTCAGTTTCTCTGGGAAGAGATAACCGGTATCTGCGATCTGCACGGTCAACAATGGGACGAATCGTCAACGTATGCGGACAGATGGGCGTGATCACAAAGGCTCGTATATCCTGCTGAAGAATTGGCCCGCCCGCAGAAAGGCTGTGGGCAGTCGAACCAACAGGCGTGCTCAGAATCAGGCCATCTCCGCTGTAAGTCGTAACGATTTCTTCATCGACTTCCAGTTGCACGTCAAACATATGAGGACGAGCACCGACACAGACAGCGAGTTCATTCAATCCCAGGTGTCGTTCGGTTGTGCCATCGGTTTTTTCGATAATGCACTCATACATCATCAATTCTGCAATCCTGTATTCGCGGCGGACTAATAAGTTGAAGTTTTCCTGTAGATTACTGAGTGTCAAATCTGCCAAGAATCCAAGTCGCCCCAAATTGACAGGCAAAATTGGAATCTGATGATCACCAAATTGTCGGCAAGCTCTGAGCAGTGAACCATCTCCACCAAGCACAATTGCCAAATCAGAATCTAATGCGATGTGATCGACATCCTCATTCAATGCAACTCCGACAACCTCAATTTCAGAACAAGAAGCTAAGAATGGTTCAAGTTCAGACCAGGCGGCACGAACCCGATCACGAGAACTCCTAGCGAGCACAACAATTCGCAGCGGGGTTTCACGAATCATTCGATAACCTCCTGATAGCTACAATACAACAATCATCTCTCGAAGGTGCACCCTTGGAGAATTCCTTCATGTCTTTTAATACTTGTTGAACCAACGCTTCGGCTGAGCACTCTTCTTCAGGCCGGGCCGTTAACAAATGAGACCGCCCAAAAAGATCGCCTTGAGGGTCTCCCGTCTCTGTGACGCCATCGGTGTAGAACAACAAAGTTGCCCCATCAGACAATTCGCAAACATACTCAGAATACTCTAATTCTCTTCCGATCCCTAAAGG
Organism: Planctomycetaceae bacterium; assembly: GCA_016765335.1. GTDB lineage: Bacteria > Planctomycetota > Planctomycetia > Planctomycetales > Planctomycetaceae > Rubinisphaera. The sequence goes on along the minus strand of JAESQE010000086.1, from coordinate 5,021 downwards.
CAGTCCAGAATAATCACCTTCAATAAAATGATTGCCCTGCTGATCGTGTAGCAGCGGAGGAAGGTGTCCTGCGTTAACGATTGTCACTTTATTTGTATTGGGGGCCAAAACCGCAACAACGAGAGTGATGAATCGAAATCCCAAACTGCTATCCAGCAATTCTTGATTCAGTTCGGTAATTGCTGCCCCAACATCGGTATGAGAAACTAACTGATATCGCACAGCTGAACTGAGCCTCGCCATCAATAACGCAGCGGGCACCCCTTTGCCAGAAACATCAGCAACAATAATCGCCAAGCGACCATCAGGCAGCTTCACATAATCAAAATAATCTCCCCCAACCTGCTGGGCTGCCTGATAATAATGAAAGAATTCGTAGTCGGGGAAATCTGGTTTTTTATTCGGCAAGAACCCGAGTTGAATCTGTGTTGCAACTTCAAGATCCCGTTCAATTTCATGGCTGTGAATAACTTCAGCGTGCAATTTTGCATTTTCGATTGCCAGTCCCGCTTGAGCAGTAACACTGACAAGCAAATCAAGATCATCTTGCGAAAATGGCTGCTTCAGACTTTTGGTTGTCAGTTGAATTGCACCGAAAGCTTCCTCTTCGAATCCGCTTAATGGTGCACACATCATCGAGCGGATTTGCAAAGCAGAAATTGATTCACTGTCACGAAACCTCGAATCATCTGCAATATCTTCACACAGAATAGCCTCGTGGCCTTGAATCGCTCTTTCCACAACCGTCATGCTAATCGGAACATCGGTCGTCTCTTCCCCTGATCTATCGCGAGCAGCCTTGACCATTGGAGAGCCTGATTCGGGATCAAGAAGCAGCACGCTGCCAAGCTCAATTTGCGGAAAAATGCGGAACAAACACTCGATTGTTTGCTTCAACACAGCGTCTAAAGCAACCGTGCGGCTAAACAACGTACTTAATTCAATAATTGCCCGAAGTTTTGCTTCTGGACGAACCCCCAATCGAGCACTTCCTCGCACAGCATTCAATGTTGAGATAATTGACGAAGACTCCAGCTCTCCGCTGTTTGAATCTTCACAGGCAAGCAATTTTTCATCAACTGGGATCTCTGAAACGGTTGCGTCAAACTGAGGCAACTCTTCCAGATACTCTAAGACAATCTCACAAATTCGAATGTGGTCTTTAGCCTGAATCAATTGCAGGCCTCTGACTTTTTTCTCGTTGACAAATGTGCCATTTCTGCTGCCGAGATCTTCGATCACATAGGAATCTCCCTGGCGGATCATCCGGGCGTGCTGCCTGCTAATTACAGCGTTCTCCAGAACAACTTCACAACTGGGATGCCTGCCCAGCACGAGCCGATCTGAAATAAGCTCGTGGAGTTCACCAATGCGACTCCCTTGTATGACGCGCAGAAATGCCACGAACTCACCTGAATATCTAAAGAACCATGTTGATTGTTATACGCATTCGCGTATTTGTTTGCGAGTTGTATGTTCTCTAAGTCCTTGTCAGTACAAGGCCACGAGTAATATCTTCTCGCAAGTNTTAATTGAGTTTGGTATTATACCGTTTCGAAAAATTTGTATCAGACTTCAGGTCTGAATTCTTCGTGATATTCTCGACTCCACAATTTGGTCGCTTCGGGATTCCCTACGGCTTGATGCGTTTTGGGATCAAGGTTCACAGTGCGACCCGTTCGGTAAGAAATATTTGCTAAATGACAAAGCAAAGTACTACGATGCCCTTCAAGAATATCACAATTCAGTTTTTCGTCACCGCGAATAGACGCCAGGANGTTTTCAAGATGATTCTTTTCTCCAGAGGGGCCTGTGCCAGATTCAATTTCTTTTCCTTTCAAATCATAAATGACATAGCCACAATCTCCCTTAATCGCCATCGATCCCTTCTCGCCGAAATGAATGCACTCGCATCGGATAAGAACCATCAAGAGCCGATTTCTTTGACCAGCTTCTCTGTTCAAACATGACCATTTTCTTACCAAAGCGGAAAGTAGAAACGCTTGTGTCGGGCGTTTCCTGATCATCCTGAAATCGCAAGTTCCCACCGGTACTGGTGACAGAATCGGGGAAGTCAACGTTCAGCCCCCATCGCAATACATCTAAATAGTGCACGCCATTATTTCCAAGCTCTGCTGTTCCCCAATGCCAGAACCAATGCCAGAAATAATGCAGGTAATTTTCCTGATACTCAACACGTGGTGCAGGCCCCTGCCAAAGATCCCAGTTGAGCCAATCAGGAGCGGGCTTCTTCTTTGCTTTACCAATTCCTACCCGACCGTTGTAGTAATGACAGCGAGCATACAAAACTTCGCCAATCACCCCGGCATGCAACCTTTCGATTCCTTCACGGATTCCCGGGCGACTGCGTCTCTGGGTTCCAACCTGCACTTTCCGATTATACTTGCGAGCTACTTCTAAAAGCATTTCTCCTTCGCGAGGATTATGAGAACAAGGCTTTTCAACATAGACATCTTTTCCTGCCTGGCAAGCAAAAATTGCAGCCGGTGCATGCCAATGATCGGGAGTGGTAATAAGAACCGCATCAACAGATTTGTCATCGAGAATACGCCTGAAATCTTCAACACCTTTCGGTTTTCTCGACTGTTCAGCCCCTATCTTTTCTACCGCATTGGCAAGACTTCGCTCATCCACATCGCAAACATACGCGACTTCACAATTGGGTAAATTCGCAAATGCTTTGCCCATATGGGTGCCACGACCATCCCGGCCATTGGGATGCATCGAAGTTCCCATCACTCCGATGACGATTTTTTCATTGGCGGATCCACTCCCAGCAAACAACGCGGGCGTCAACGAACCAGCAGCTACAGTTGCTGCTGAAGATTGAAGAAATGATCGACGTGACACAGATGACATTCCACGACTCCTGAAAATAATTCGAACGGAATTCCTTCTAATGGAAACCGTAATGATAAACCGAATTTATAAAAAGCATCCTCGAAACTCACTGAATCCAATAAATTTGGCGAATCTCTTCTCAATAATTTACACAACAGGCCCTCTGACGTCTAGAGAACTAAACGGACCCTCAAGTCAAGACATCACTATGCAGATAGTCACAGATATTTTAATGATTGTGAATTCGACAGGAATTAGTAGATCCGCTATAACGAACCTCCTCGGTTATATTCAACCAATCAGGAAACCGATTCAAACACGAACTCTCCTCTGAGATTCTTCTGAACAAAACAGGAACACATCATGCCTACACTCCAGCACCAATACGACGAACTCATCAGCGAATTGAAGCAAATCTCCTTATTGGAATCCTGTGCCAGCGTGCTCAGCTGGGATCGAGAAACCTACATGCCTGCCGGAGGAGCCGAACTCAGATCCGAGCAAGTCAGCTTGCTCGCTGGCCTGAAACATCAAAGGGCGACTTCACCTCGTCTGGGGGAACTGCTCGATGAATTATCACAGGCAGATTTCGGAGACGAACATTCCCCACAAAACGCCAATATTCGTGAAGCCAAGCGGGATTACGACCGAGTCACAAAACTACCCCAGCGATTGGTCGAAGAGCTTTCTCGTGTCAGTGCGCTGTCTCAGCACTCTTGGCGCAGTGCAAAAGATTCAAATGACTTCGCAGCTTTCCAGCCCTGGCTCAAACAGATTATCGATTTGAAACGAGAGCAAGCCGCCTGCCTGCAAAAAAGTGATGGCACATTATACGATGCATTACTCGATTTGTATGAACCAGGCATGACGACCCAACAGGTCCAAACAACCTTCAAGCTATTAAGAGATGAGTTGGTCCCTTTGGTTGCAAAGATTGCAGATTCCAGCACAAAACCAGACCAGGCAATTGTCACCCGCTTGTATGACGTCGATGCACAGCGACAGTTTTCTAAACAAATGGCTGGTGAAATCGGATTCGATTTTAATCGCGGTCGAATCGATGTCTCTGCCCACCCGTTTTGCAGCGGATTTGGTCCTGGAGATTGCAGGCTGACCACTAGATACGACGATCACTTTTTCAACATGGCTTTCTTTGGGACTCTTCACGAAGCCGGGCATGGAATGTATGAGCAGGGCCTTGTTGAAGAACATGCTGGCACGCCAATGGGAACTTCCGTTTCGTTGGGAATCCACGAATCACAATCTCGTATGTGGGAAAATTTGGTCGGGCGTTCTGCTTCGTTCTGGAAACACAGCTTCCCTCAAGCCCAGAAATATTTTCCGCAGGCCCTCAAAGGTGTTTTGCAGGATCAGTTTTACGGAGCGATCAATGTCGCTGAGCCTTCATTGATTCGTGTCGAAGCAGACGAAGTGACTTACAATTTGCACATTATGCTTCGCTTTGAATTGGAGCAACGCATGATTTCTGGTGACTTAGAAGCTGATCAAATTCCCGAGGCCTGGAACGAAACCTTCAAGCAATACCTGGGCATTACACCTGATGACGACACCCAAGGTTGCCTGCAAGACGTGCATTGGTCTGCTGGGTATATTGGCTATTTCCCTACTTACGCGTTGGGCAATATTTTCGCATCACAATTCTTTGAAGCAGCTGGAAAAGAGCTGGGAAATTTGGATGAGATGTTTGCTCGCGGAGAGTTCGCTCCATTGAAACAGTGGCTTAATAAAAACATTCACGCAAAAGGGCAGCAGTATTCTGCATCCGAATTGGTTGAAGTCGTCACCGGAAATAAGTTTTCGGCCAAAGCGATGGTGGCACACCTCAAACAGAAATATGGCTCGCTGTATCAGTTGAAGTAAGAATGCAACCGTAGAGTCCGCTATGGCGGACCACAATGTGTTAACACGCCTTGATGCACCCAAACCAATGGTCCGCAATAGCCTTAGGTTTTACCATAAGTTGTTGGGAGATTTTACAATTGTTGTTTTTCTTTTGCCAGCCGAAATCAGAGTAACTTCGGTCGTAGCAAGGAGCTGATTCGACTGCTGCGCATTGTGTTCCTGAAGGCGAAACATTGAAGCAAAGTCGTAATCGGAGCACTCGCGAAAGTTTATGCTGGTCATGCTGCTGTCGGCAA
>JAESQE010000085.1 GCA_016765335.1 Planctomycetaceae bacterium | reverse complement strand
AAAACAATCCGGACGTTTCCAGAATCAAACCGGGCGAAGCGGTCGGAATTCATGCAATCGCAGAAGACGCAAATGGAAACATTTACCTCGGCGAAATCTACAGCGAACGCGCCCAGAAATTCATGCCGATTCGTAGTAGAGATGATTCCAAGTAATCCCAGAGGAACGCAAAGCAATTCCGGCAATCCTGATGAGGCGGAAACTTTGGGGTCAATTCCTCGGGTTGCTGCGCAACACAGACTACCCTGGTATTTTTGAGCAGTGCGCCAACGAAAAACAGGCGACCTGAAGGCAGGTCGCCTGTGATGGGGTATCGAGTTACGGCTTCAGGGCCTTAGCTGCTCGATGATCCAGGTTCTTTCATTTCGTTGACGATTTGTTGAGGACGTCCGTTATTGATTAAATCAATCGCAGTTGCGATACCTTGATCAACGGCAGAAATTTGATCGGACTTTTCAACAAAAACATCTGGAGTGACTCCCGACCCAGCCATTTCTCTGCCGTTAGGTGAGAAGAACTTGGCTGTGGTCAACTTCAAGTTTCCGGCAGCCGATCTCAATGGGATGTGAGTCTGCACTGTTCCTTTGCCGTAGCTTCTGCGACCAACGATGATTGCTCGTCCGTTGTCCTGCATTGCAGCTGCGAAAATTTCACTGGCAGAGGCCGAGTTTTCATCAACCATCACAACCATAGGGACTTTCCAGGTTTTAGAAAATCTGGCAGATTCTGAAGTGTTATCGCTGAAGTTGCGTCCTCTAGTCGAAACGATCGTGCCGTAAGGTAAGAACTTATCACACATTTCGATGGCTACATTCAGCAACCCACCAGGATTTCCTCTCATATCGATGATCAAACTTTTCATTCCCTGACGATGCAACTTAAACAAGGCTGCGTCTAACTGCTTGGCGGTCTGGTCAGCAAATTGATCAACTCGGATGTATGCAGTTCCCCGAGCCGAATCGATCATGCGGACTTCTGAAACAGATTCCAAAACCAATTGTCCTCGTGTGATATTCATCAATCGAGTAGAATCATTTCGCAAGACTTTCAGTAAAATATGAGTTCCAGATTTACCAGACATCAATTTTGCGATTTCGCCCAATCCCATGCCTTGGACACTTTTGCNATTGATGCTGTTGATGATGTCGCCGCGTTGAACGCCTGACTTTTCCGCAGGAGAACCCTGGACAGGGCGAACAACCATTGCACCATTTTTATGCTGCTTCATTTCCACACCAATTCCGACCAATTCTACCCGAGATCTCAACTCGACGCGTGGCTTGGAAACCTGAGCACTCGGCTTGAAGGCTGAGTACTTATCCAGCGAGTCGATATTTCCCTGGATGAATTCCATGCCGATGATTGCAGGGTTAATTCCTACGCCACCAGCTAACTGGTACATACTCCAACTCATTGCCTGGGCTGCTTCTCGGGCAGAACGGGCNGTTACTGTTTTTGCNCTATTACGTAATTCTGTTCTGGCTTTTTGCAAAGTCTGCTCACTCGCCCGAACGCCATTTTTTCGTAAGAATTCTGGATTTTCCAATGCCTCTGCAATGTAGTTTAATGCATGGCTGGTCCGCTTCTGGTAGCTGACAGGTTCCACGTGGCGGCTATCCACCAACTGGGAAACTTCTGCGAACAGTGCACGCACCTGTGAATCATTCGTCGAAGACAGAAACTGATTCAGCTTGCTGTCGTTTGAACGGTAGCTGATTCTTTGCTGCACTGCCTTGGCACTTAAGTCCGCAGCGAAGTTCTGCACTTTTTTCTCTTGAGCATGCGATACTGAAGAGAATATCCCGCAGGCTAAAACGGTTGTCAAAGCCATCATTCGCACTGAGGGCGACCACTTCTTCCAATTCCTCTTGAATTTATTAAACATCTCTCTCGTCTCCTTTTTAATTTTATAGCTGCTGTCGAGTGTCTCACGTTCGACAGCAGAAGTTCGTCTCTCGTCATNAAAGGTAGATACGCCTCATCGCGATCCAGGGATCAAACTGGTGTCATCTATTTGTTGTTGGTTTGGTGTCTCTCTCAAAGTCACCTCTACAACCGATCCCATTGTCATACTNCCTTCTTGCCCTGAGGCTAATATTTTCTATATGCAATCAGCGTGCCAAACTTTTGGGTGAGTGAGGCCGGTGTGTCGTAAGGTGTTGTCCTGTATGGGGATATGATTTTAATGAAAACAATTCCGTTAGGAGTCGCCCCGATGTTTTTGCAATTCTGGGGGTAGAATGGCGTGCAATTCATACGTGAGAGAAAATTGACAAATATCAAATTATTCTAAGAATCAAACTGACGACACTTTAGAGTGGCGGTGATTGGCGTACGAGCGTAGTTAGGTGCCACTGGAATTGGAAATGGGGATTAATAACAATTCGGGATTCCAGAAAAGACAAGTTGTGTATAAACGGCAGAGGCGACTGGGAGGGATCTCGAAAATCGTTACACTATTGGGAACCGGTAAGATTTCAAACGACACAGACAGGAATGTCTGTGTCCCCTTGGCATTCTGTCTGTGCTCCCTTGGTATTCGAAGTAAATAGAAATAATCATTGGCTACACATCAGCAAAAAAACGAATCGCTGGGGCTTTCGGAGGAATCTCTTCGGGTGAGGCGACCGGTTCGCGCTATTGTTTGTGGCAAACAGGTTGCAGAACTTGCAGCCGATCCCCGGCTGGATGTTCGTCAGTATGCCTCTTTGGTGGAATTTCTTGCGAAATCCGCTCTCTTTTCTGCTGAGGAGCAGCCGGAGCTGATTGTTGTTGTTCAAGTGCATCCAGATCAGTTTTCGTCTGTACAGATCGATCAACTCTTTAGTCGTTATCCTCTTTCGAGGGTTTTGTGTGCGTTTGGCCCGCTTTGCGAATCCGATGGGCGAACTCGTAATCTTTGGCCTCAAAGTGTGCGAATTCCACTTTGGAAGCTGCATCAGCGGGTTGAGAAGGAACTGGCAGTCCTGGCTGGAAATGCACCAGCTTTGCCAATAACTGCGACGCGAGAAGAGACAGTTCACTTTGAGTTCGAGCCGCTAAAGAATCTTTCATCGCGANATGGCGAAAATGCAGTAAAGCAATTAGTGGTTTTCAGCCCTGATGCAACGTGGGCGGAATTAGTTGTTGATTCGTGGAGTCTGGTTTCGCAGTCTCCATGTCGTCAAATACACACTCTTGAAGGGTTAAGTGCTTTTCTGGAGTATGAAAGCGATTTCAACGGGGACATTATTTTAGATATTGATCCCTATAATCAGGTCGTAAAGGACTGGTTGCGGGTACGCCAGCAGCAATCCGGTGGAGATATTCTGAGCTTTTCGTCTGCCTCAGAGGCTCCCGGTCCTGGCGGTCAGATTGTTGCTGTCTCGAATTGGCTGATCTCTCATCGTCGCAAGGAGTTATTGCAACTTGGAGTGAGTNGCTACGTCTGTAAGCTGAACCTGCCTGAAACCCTACGTTGCTTGTCGGAATAGGCACTTTGTGAATTCTGGATGCTCTGTCGGTATCACTTAAAGGGTAGGCTTGGTCGAGCTTTCCCAAATTGCTTCTTGAATTTGCTTTGCAGAATTTCGCTATGCTTTGTTCGAAGATTAAGATCTTGGAGCAGATTCTTCAGAAAAACGGATAAACTCGAATTGCCTTGATTTCTGGAATCTGTTATCACCCGCTTCTCACGTCGGTTTGAGTGTTAACAACGTGTTGACTAAAGCCTGCGTCGTTCAAGAAAATCCCGTCAGTTTTTGGCCCACCGCCGATTCATGGATGAATCCCCAAGGCCTCTCACAGAGGTCTTTCGGTGTCAAGGAGTAGACTTTGAATTCCCCATCAGCTGCTAAGTTACGAGTATTATTTGTCGATGACGAAGCTCCTATTTGCGACGTCATGAAGTTGGAACTCCCTCGCATGGGGCACGATGCCACCATTTGCAGAGATGGAGAATCAGCTCTCAAAGCGTTAGAAAAAAACACCTTTGATGCAGCCATTATTGATCTGCGGATGCCTGGGTTGAGTGGCTGGGATGTTGTGGATCATATTAAGCAGGTCTCGCCAAATACCGAGATTATCATCAGTACCGGGCATGGCAGTATGGAAGCAGCCATCAAGGCCATACGCAAAGGGGCTTACGATTTCATTCCGAAGCCTTGCAAACTGGTTACGATTGCCAACGTTCTTCGCCGGGTTAGTGACCGACGTATTCTTACAAACAAAGCAATTGCTCTTGAAAGCCGGCTCAAAGCCGTTGAGGGAAAGACGCTGATCATTGGCCAAAGCCCAGTCATGCAGCAAGTCAAAGGCATGATTACCCGAGTAGCTCCTTCAGATTCTTCCGTTCTTGTGCTTGGTGATACCGGGACGGGCAAGGAATTGGTTGCTCGCAGGATTCATGAAGAATCTCATCGGGCAAATATGCCTTTTGTTGCAGTCAACTGTGGAGCTTTGCCGGAACATCTTGTTGAAAGCGAATTCTTTGGGCATCGCAAAGGTGCTTTCACCGGAGCAGATACCGCTCGCAAAGGACTGTTCGAAGTTGCCAACGGCGGAACTCTCTTTCTGGACGAACTTGGCGAACTTGATAAAAACATGCAAGTCAAAATTCTGCGGTTTCTCGAATCGGGTGAAGTAAGACGGGTTGGCGAGAACGATGTCTTTCATGTCGATGTTCGTGTTGTCTGTGCAACCAACCGAAAACTCGAAGAGATGGTTGCAGATGGAACATTCCGGGAAGACCTCTACTTCCGAATCAATACTTTCCAGATTCAGCTTCCCTGCTTGCGTGATCGTCGAGCGGATATTCCTCAGCTGGCAAAAAGTCTTGTCGCCCGATATTTGAAACGAGACGAAATTCCGGAGAACATGATTTCTTTAGAGGCAATTGAAACTCTCAAGGCTCATCTTTGGTCTGGAAATGTGCGAGAATTAGCCAACGCGATTGAACATGCAGTGATTCTTTCCGGCGGGCAGATAATCTATCCAGAACATTTACCAATGAGTGTGACTAACAAGGTTTCCGTGGCGATCCATCGACAGCCCGAACCGCTGCAAATTGCTCAGCCCGAGCCTAAACAGGAAGATTTACGCACGCTACGCGAAGTTGAGCAAGAGGTCATTCTCAATGCTTTGGAAAGACACAACGGCGATAAACCACAAACTGCTCGACAGCTTGGCATCGCACTGAAAACGCTTTACAACAAGCTGAATCAATACGAAGCCCAAGGCCAGGCGATTGCTGGATAAAAGGCGAATCGGAGTAGTAATGCCCTTGGGGGACCTCTATTAATTCAAACGAATCAGACAGTGTTATTCAGAGACCTGAGCCGAGTTGGCTGAGGTCTCTTTTTCGTCAATGGCAACCAGTCGAGATTCTGAAATGGTGTCTCCATCCAGATAGCTACGCAGTACGTGACGGTTGCGTACTCGAAACGAGCCATTGACTGTCACCAGGTCGCTGGTCAGAAGTTGCACACGGCTGATTCGTCCCAGACCAATCGGTGTTTTCGCTGTCAGGTTGGATTGAGACTGCAAATACCATCCAGCCAATGCATCGGGAAAGTCGTTGCGTGTGATCCAGGCAAGAGCAATGATCGCGACTGAAAAAATCAGAGCAAACGCAGTATTGTAGCTCGCAACAAGAAGCAGTAACACAAGTAGTGTCGTTCCAATCATTACGTACCGTCTTTGAGATGTCGGCATCACAGCAATGATCGCTGCAGTGATTGCAAACCAGCCCAGTAAAATCACCACGCTGAATCCAGCAAATGGAATCAGCCAGATCAGAATGACGGAGATCGCTTCACTGGTTGCGGTCCATTGCCAAATTCCTGCTGCGATCATAAACACTGGCAGGAAAACAATCAGATACACCAACAGTCCTACCAGTCGTGCAATGCTGTCCGCGAATGCTTCTGGCTTCTGGCTTGAAGAAACTTTTTGTGAGGCAGGCTCGACCGTTTCGTTGGTGAAATCTGCGATTGTTTGTTTGACGGTCGCGTTATCAGCCCAGCTTTCTCCATCCAGATTGACCTGATTATTTTCTGGATCTGGTTCGGTTTCTTGGGGGACTAGCGGTTTATCTGGAGTTGATGACGTCTGTGAATGCGGACAAANTAATTCGAGCTGGTTACGTATCGTTTGGTTCTGAAAAACAGAGATCACTGCCTCTGCCACAATTCGGGCAAGTCCCAGCGCGATTAAAGTTGTTAAAAGTAGTAACCAGGCTTGTCCGCAATTTTGTACCATTTGTGTGATCAAATTATTGGGGTAGCCACGATACTGGGCAACTCCCCAAACAAGACACACGACTCCGGTTAGAGTGACTGCCCAGCCGATGGTCGTTGATACTTTCCACCGGTCTGATTGCTTTCGCCCGAACGCTGGTTTCCAGGGTGTTGCAAATAGCTCGTCAAAATGTCTGCGATGCAAAAAAGCGGCTAGCACTCTTCCTAAACCATAGGAAACAGCAAGGCCGATGACCGCAGCGATAAGTACCGGAACGACTTGACTGGCCAGTGATTCCATCGCAATAGGCTCTTCGACAGCCTCTGTTTTTCCTACAGCTAGAGTCAGTAATTTAGTAAGCACTCGATTTTGTCCTCTGGAAAAAACAGTACGGAAAAAGACATTGCCTGGCGGAGGGTAGACATTCCTGTCTGCCTTGAATTACTAGAAGTTCCCTATTGCACACAGCAGGCGTCGGGAAAGCAAGTCAAGTCCTGAAATTCGATCCTGATTCAAGTTCTCAACCAGAGAGTTTCAATGCTCTGACAGCCTTGCTTTTCGCATCGCGTACTCTTTAGTATTGTGGTTCGGGTACGCGATTGGAAATCGTATTTCAGGACAGTGGGTTTGCAGCAGTTGTTTGCTTACAAGTATTTTTGAATGACGAACTTTCGTCTGTTCATTAATCGATACTAATTGTTTTTAGTCTTCAAAGGAGACCATTCAGATGCCACGTTTACGATATCTTGCTTTAGTGATGACTTTTATTGTGATGCTTTCCAGTGCTAAGGGTTTGCTGGCACATTGCGAAGTTCCTTGCGGCATTTATGCTGATGAGCGTCGCTTCGAGCTAATGCTTGAAGATCAAACCACAATCGCCAAAGCGATTACTCAAATTAACGAATTGGCTGGCAAGACAGATGCACAATCTGTCAATCAATTGGTTCGCTGGATCAACACTAAAGAAGAGCATGCGACTAACACTCAGCACATTATTGCTCAGTACTTCATGACACAGCGACTCAAAGCTGATAAAAAAGGCTACGACAAAAAATTGGTCGCTGCCCATGCAGTGATGGTTGCAGCAATGAAGTGCAAGCAGAGCACAACTGCTGATAGTGCCAAAGCACTGGAGTCGTCCATCAAAAAATTCTACGAAGCCTACGAAGGCAAAAAATATGGTGGTGACCACGGACATAGTCACTCACACAAATAAAGTATGATCAAGGCAAAGCAGTTTTTGGGTAACTACTCAAAAGCTGCTTTTTTTATGGAATGCGGTTTGGTTTTCCTGGAAAACTTATGGGAACCTCTATTAATNCAAATGGGGCACAGACATTCGGTGTCTGTTTCGTTTGAGTCTGCCTTAATTCAAGGCAGACAAGAATGTCTACCCTCCGCTCGCAATGAATTTTTGAATTATAAGAGGTCCTCTTATGCAAAAGCACGTGATCAAATCGTTTGGGTTTTTGAGGACACTGGGCATTGGTGGCTTGGTGTTTTTGCTGCCATTGATTGTCGTGGGAGCTTTGGTTGGCCAAGTCGTTCCCATTGTGATGTCAGTCGCGATAACGATTTGGAATCAACTGCCTGAAGAGATGCATAATCCCCAAGGAGTGGCGTTAGCGGTTTCACTGGCGATTGGATTTGTTGTGCTTCTTTGCTTTGCTGCGGGATTGTTTGCGCGTCGTCGTTTCGGTCGCAGGATCTCGAAGTTCATTGAAAAAAACGTGCTGTTGTTTTTTCCTCGCTATGCAATCGTTCGAGAACAGATGGCAGGCAGCATCGGAGGTGATGCTGCGAAACCGACATTAAAACCCGTCCGATTAACCTGGGATGATACCGTGCGTTTAGCTTTTGAAGTCGAGCGAACCTCTGATGGTCAGCAAGTGACCGTTTATC
>JAESQE010000084.1 GCA_016765335.1 Planctomycetaceae bacterium | reverse complement strand
TGGCTATGATTTCCTCAAAATTACCTTTTCGCCCCAGCCACCCTTTTGTTCATATTTCCCGGGACATCGTAAGCGGCAAGGCGATAGCCGCCGGTGTCTTGAAGGAGACCTCTCATTTGCTAAAACGCCTCAGAAAATGCCTGGGATTCGCTGAAGATACGAATTATCACTTGGCAAAACGACAAAAGTTCGCAACTTCAAAACTAGCGTTTCGGGCTGGTATTGAATTCACATCGGACTCAGTTCTGGAAGCAGAATCTATAATTTCGACGCTTATTTTTTTCGACGCTTATTTTTTTCGGCGGTAAGGTTGAGCGGCTGAAAAACCGGTCGGGGATGTCATCGAACGATCCTCGACCCTGGGTAATCTTTGAATCGGAGCCATCGTATTTGCATTGGAATGTTGCGGTTGTCTGTTTTGCAGTTGTCTATTCTGCTGTTGTCTATTCTGCTGTTGAGGTATTACTTGTCTGTGAGCAGAGACTTTCTGCGAGTTGTCTAATTCGCCAGTTAAGTCTGCAATCAAACGAGCCGTGGCTGAGGGGATGATTACGACGCGAGTTTGTCCGGGATGATCGGGCGATTCAATTACAATTGTCAATTTTGAACCGGTCGCTGCCTGCAACTGGCTGATAATATCTGAGTTTGCCAGAGACGTTTGAGAGAATGCCGGGTTAGCGGATTGCAGTGCCGATTGATTCAACAAGGCTGCGTTATTATTCAATGCAACAGATCCAGAAGCCGGATAAGCAGCTGGTGGTTCAGGCATCGCAGGTGCAGAGTTGTTTGCATCGCCACCTGCAAACAGGTTGCCAGCTGGCTGAAATGCGGAAGCTGGCTGACGGACAATGTCTTCCAATCCACATGATGCTACGAGTTCCAGGATCGGTTTCAAGCCGGCATACAAGCCACGTTTTTCATCTGGATCAGCTGCAATACAAACTCCAACGACTTCATTTTCAAGATTAAGCAGTCCGCCTCCAGATCGACCTTGCACCGGAACCCCGGTGCATTCAATGTTGTCTGGCCCAGTGTATCGATTCAATGCAGTAACTGTTAATTGTTGGACTGTTGGTGCTTGCCCGCCGCTGCATCCGACACTGATAACCGTTTCTCCCTTGGGGACTTGACTGCCCAAAACTGCGAGTCGAGCAACAGGCAACACGCCATCAGTGGGGATCGAAATCAATCCAACGTCTCCATCCAAGTCGTACTTTTCAACTTTGCCAACATAACTTTCGAAGCGATCTCCGGTGAAGATATCAACATCAACTTTCGAATCTATCGAAAAGTTTCGAAAGATGTGACCGCAAGTCAAGATGTAGGAAACGCCGGGCTTGGATTGAATCACAGTTCCTGAACCGTAATCGATGCCGGTCTTGTCTTTAATTCTGATACGCACATTGGCTGCACTGGAATCGATGTGAGGCGTCGGCTTAGTCGCATTGCTGCTGTTGTCGAGCTGAGCACGAATGACTGGAGTTTCGCTTGCTCCGCGATTTATTACTGCCGCAGCAGCTGACAAATTGTTCGTTGCAGAGGTAGGCACAGTCGCAGTCGCAGTCGCAAAAGATGCCGGGAAGGGCATCGCGGCCCCTAAAACCGGTGGACCGCCTGCCGTTTTTTGGGAAGTGGGTCTCTTTCTAAATTTTGTCTGAGCAAGCTGCTGTCTTGCGTTTCTCGCAGGAATCATTGCAACCAGTTGACGTAGTTCCTGCTCTGTTGTTTGACCGCCAAGAATTCGTTTGACCTCTTTGCCATCAACAACCAAAACAAATGCAGGGATCGAACTGACTTTAAACTGCTTGGCCAGGCTGGGGTTCTTGTCAATATCAACCTGCTGAATCGGCAGGCCTTCTCGCTGCAACTTGTGAATGATTGGGTTCACCTTTTGGCACGGTCCGCACCACTCGGCTGTGAAATCATAAACAACAGCTTGTTGAGCAAACGCAACCTGTGCACCGAATTGCAAAAAAGTCGCTGTAATAAGTACCGCCGGGAAGACAACATATCGCATTAAATCTCTCCGCGAATCCATTCGCCTGGAGTGGCACTGAGGATCTTTTTTAAATGTTAAACCCGATACAGAACGTTTCTGTTACCAGGTGAATTGGCAATGACAGTTAATTTCACGTTCAAGAGTATTCGTGAAGCTCGAAGAAAACGCCCCGACCCGAACAATACATTTGAATATGTGTTTATGTTTTCTCAAGAGTCTAATATCGTTTGATCCGTCACCCGATTTTGTACTCTTTACATAATTCATTGGAAAACTATTACAAAATGAGTAATTCTGGAAGAGGAGTTTTGAAAAACAATAATAGTGGTTGAAAAGTCGTAACCCCCTTTGAATAATGGAGATGCATCGCGTTCTGGATAAATTCCGGCGAAGTATTTTTATTATTATGAGGTGAATAAGCAGATGGGATGCCTAATCGTCATGATTTACCAGACTTTTAGGGAATTTCGGGGCAACCAAGCAGTTACCCCCTGTTTTCGTCGATTATTTCGCAGTAGGATAATTTGAACTGAAAGCTCAGCAGAAGCTGCTGGTACGGCTTTACTTCGGTCTGCATTGCGGACTTTACAATTTGAATAAGAAATTGAATTCCTTCGATATGAAACTACTTTTCAAGCATAAATTCTTTGCGGCTGTTCTTTTTACTGGTTTACTTTCTGTCGTTGGGGGATGTAGCAAAGAGGAAAAGGTCGGTTCGTATGCGGTTGATAAGCCAGCCGTCGTGCATGAGCAGAATCATGTGGACGCGCAATCGACCAATGCCCCGACTGCTCCGATGGTGCAGCGACCTGGAGGAGCCACTACTTCAGAGCCGGCTCGTATGTTTGCTGCGATTGTGCCTCAGGGAGATAATCTCTGGTTCTTTAAGATGACAGGACCAGTGGAAACTGTTGCCTCGTTGGCAAAACCGCTGGCTGATTTTATTGGTACAGTGNAATATGAAGGCGACGAAGCNACTTGGTCGCTACCTGAAGGATGGGAGCAAAAACCGGGAAACCAGTTTCGCTTTGCAACTTTGATCGTGCCAAGTGATGCTGGTTCGCAGGAATTTACTGTTTCACGATTGGGCGGTGGTCCGGACGAAGTGCAGTTGGTGACAGCGAACATTAATCGCTGGCGTGGTCAGCTCGGTTTGGATGCAATCAAAGCAGAAGATGTCAACAAGGCTGGGGAAGATATTTCGGAGTCGCTTTCTAAGAAAAAGAATGGAGAATCGACTACTTACTTTGTCAATATCGTTAGAAAACAAAGCGAGGTCTCTGCTGCTGCTCCCAAGATGCAGCCGCCAGCCGCCTCAGCCAGTACAGCTTCGAAACCAGCTCGTATGTTTGCAGCCATCGTGCCTCAAGGGGCCGATGTGTGGTACTACAAAGTGACCGGCCCAGTGGAAGCGGTTGCAGCTGCTGTCAAACCGATGTCCGATTTCATCGCCACGGTAAAATATGAAGGCGACAAAGCAACCTGGACGTTGCCTGCCGGTTGGAAAGAAACAGCAGGAAATAGCTTTCGTTTTGCGACATTAATTGTGCCTGGTGATGCTGGCCCGTTGGAATTTGCGGTTTCTCGTTTTAAAAATGGTCCTGATGAAGTGATTCACGCGTTGGCAAACATTAACCGCTGGCGTGGTCAGCTCGGTTTGGATGCAATCAAAGCAGAAGAGGTGAACAAAGCTGGAGAAGATATCACGCAGGCAACCTCCAAACAGAAAATTGGTGAGCAGACAATTTACTATGTCAACATTGTTGGAAAACAGGCCGCCTCAAGTGGGCGTCCTCCTTTTGCACGGTAAATATTACTCAGCGATATTCACTCAGTGATGTTGTTCATATTGCTAAGAAGATGAAGAATCCTACCTGAATACAAAACTCTGGACTTCGGTCCGGATCCTACCTACTGAGAATCATGCAGATCACCCGAACTGAATGATTTCTAAACACTGAAGCTTTCAATCATACCCGGACCTTCCGGCATATAACTGAATAAGAGAGAGAGTCATGGCAAATATCCCATCCACGGATGCTCAACAGAATACAACGGATGATACCGATGTAGAAACTCCAATCAATTTGGAATTGAAACATATTCTGGGACCGTTGGCTTCGCTCAAACTGAGCGTTGTTCTGTTTGCAGCGGGCCTGTTTTTGGTGCTCGCTGGAACGCTGGCTCAAGTGAATCAGGATATCTGGGCCGTTGTTTCGGGATACTTTCGCTGTTGGATTGCCTGGATCGATTTTCAGGTTTTCTTTCCGAAAACCTGGGTGCCAGAAATGCAAAATATCAAAGGTGGCTTCTGGTTCCCGGGGGGGTGGCTGATCGGTGCGATGATGACCATCAATCTGCTCTCTGCCCATGCGATTCGATTTCGTATCCAAGCCAAGGGCGAGCGGATGCGATGGGGACTTGCAGTCACAGCGATCGGTATGTTTCTCACCTGGGTAGTGATCGAATTTGGATCTGCTGGCAATGGCGTTTTTGCAACGTCTGATTTCGATTGGACCAAGTACTGGAATTTCATCTGCTACGGTTTACTGATCCCTACGATTGGGTTTGGCATCGCAGCGAGCCGTGTTTCTACAGATAAAAAATATCGTGCAGAGTTCTGGATTTATTCTGTGCTGACGTTGCTGTTATTAGGGACGTCGGTGTTCCTGATCAGTGGCGGAAAATCTGTCATGCTTAATAATTCAGCCATGCGTATTCTTTGGCAATTGATTCAGGCAACCATTGCAGGGGGCGTGCTTTTGGGCGGCTGCTTGCTGCTGTTCAATAAACGGGCAGGCATCGTGCTTTTGCATGCTGGGGTGCTGCTTTTAATGGCGAACGAAGTCGTTGTTGATCAACTCCATGAAGAAGCCAGCATGACGTTGTTTGAAGGNGAAACCGTTAACTTTGTGCGAGATATACGCTCTGTAGAACTGGCCATTGTTGACACTTCAGGAAAAGATTCTGATCAACACCTTGTCGTGCCAGGTTCTCTATTGAAAACCAATGATGACAACAAACCGGTCATCTTTTCGGATGAACAGCTACCTGTTGATTTTCAGATAAGACAATATTTCCCGAATTCATCTATTAAAAAACGAGCTGAAGGGGATGATAATCCCGCCACGGCTGGGGTGGGAGTCAATCAGTCGATTGTTCCGCTAAAAACTTCCGCAGGGACCGACAGCAACGTCGACTATGCAGCTGCCTACGTCGATGTGCTTGAAAAAGGAACCGATAAAAATCTGGGGACGTTCTTGCTTTCGACAATGCTCGACACGATGGACCATACTGATACTTTTGAAGCAGGCGGTAAAACGTATGAATTAGCGTTGCGATTTAAACGAAACTACAAGTCGTATTCGATTCACTTAATTGATGTTCGCAAAGACGATTACATCGGGACAAACACGCCGATGAATTATTCTTCTGATATTCGGCTGGTGGATCAATCCAACAACGAAGATCGCAAAATCAGAATTTGGATGAATAACCCCTTGCGATACACCGGAGACACATTCTATCAAAGCGGGTACAACAAAATTGGTGATCGGGAAATGACGACATTGCAGGTCGTCACCAATGAAGGCTGGATGATTCCGTATGTGGCTTGCATGATTGTGGCCATCGGAATGCTTTACCAATTCAGCTTAACATTATTGCGTTTCCTGAACCGGGCAGCGAGCGGGAAACTGAATTTGTTGCCATCGAATTCCTCTGGGAATTCATTAGAAAGTAAATCACGCGAATCAGTTTTCGGAATTGCGGTTCCCTTGTTACTGTTTTGTTTGTGTGGGTATTGGCTGTTCGGCCTGGCAACGGTTCCGACCGCTGAAAAGGATGAATTTGATTACTACAACTTTGGGAAAATTCCGGTTGTGTACCAGGGACGGGTCAAGCCGCTGGACACCTTGGCTCGCAATGCACTGCGTGTGCTGAGTAGTCGAGAAACAGTCAAACTCGAACCAGTCAAAGACAGTGATGAGGATTCAGAAAAAAACAAAGACTCAGACGAAGACGTTAAGAGACCGAGGTCAATTTCCGCTTCTCAGTGGTTGATTGAATTGATCTGTAGCTCGAAAGAGGCGTTAGATCGTCCCGTGATTCGTATCGATAACGAGGAATTGCGTTCTACGTTAAAATTAGAACGCAGAAAGTCTCACCGGTACACTCTGGGTGAAGTACAGAAAAACATTAAGGAACTGAGCAAGGCTGCTGAAGAAGCTCATAAACAACGAGTTGAATCTCCTGAAAGCCTTTCAATTTATCAACGTAAGGTATTAGATTTAGAGAGCAAGTTAGGGTTGATCGATCTGTTGGCTGCTTCATTTATTTCCCCTCGAATTGATTCCCAGGCGGACGATATCCGAGAGCAGATGATGCAAGCAATGTCGAGGGTGACTCAGCTGGATCAGCGCAAGCCGCCGCTGTTGATTCCGCCTGTCAAAGAGAATACAGAAAAGCTGGAAGAGAGCTTGCAACGAAACGATTGGGAAACCTATTCCAAAGCGTTTGTGCTCGATCGAATTTATCCAGCCGCATTCGGCGTCGAGGAAAATCCGTTTGCCAGAAAATTCACCGAAATAATCATCGCTTACATGGATCAAAAGCCAGCTGACTTCAACAAAGAGGTTAAAGAATACCAGTCACTGCTGAAGAAACACGAGGTGGAAGATCTTGATTCGAGCATGGTTTCATTTGAAACCGAATTCAATAGTTTCTCTCCATTCTTCTGGCCTGCGTTCCTGTATTTGTTTGCATTTGTATTTGCAGTGTTTGGTTGGATGTTGCCTTCGATCATGACGGTTCTGAATCGGTCTTCCTTGACATTAATTCTGCTGACGTTGTGTGTTCATACTTGGGCGATCTGGGCGAGAATGGAAATATCCGGACGGCCTCCCGTGACCAACCTGTATTCCTCTGCGGTCTTCATTGGCTGGGCAGGTGTGTTGTGCGGAGTTGTTATGGAATTAATCTTCAAGCGAGGTATTGGTGCAGTACTGGCTTCAGTGGCCGGATTCGGGTCGCTTTGGATTGCCCACGGCTTAGCGGGAGACGGCGATACTTTTGTTATGCTGCAAGCTGTGCTTGATACTCAGTTCTGGCTCAGTACGCATGTTGTTTGTATTACGTTGGGCTACGCTGCAACATTTGTTGCTGGAATACTCGGTTTAATTTACATTTCCAGAAAGAATCCGCTTTCGTTGTTGTTTGTTACCGCTGCGGTGAGTGCTGCCTTTGGTTTACAAGATGTCGAGCAACTCCCATTAATGGTTCGAAACCTGGGGCCATTTCTGCTTGCGATACCACTGGCTTTGATTCCCATGCGTTATCTTTATGGTTCACCACAGATTCAGCTTTCTCCGACGCTCGAAAAATCGTTGGAGCGCATGATCTACGGCACCTTGTGCTTTGCATTGTGGTTCAGTTTTGTGGGAACTGCGCTTGGTGGATTGTGGGCCGATGATTCCTGGGGCCGTTTCTGGGGCTGGGATCCTAAAGAAAATGGGGCGTTGATTATTGTGCTTTGGAATGCGTTGGTATTACATGCTCGCTGGGACAAAATGATCAAAACGCGAGGCTTGGCATTGCTGGCTGTTGCAGGAAACATCACAACCGCCTGGAGCTGGTTCGGCGTCAACGAACTCGGCGTCGGATTACATTCTTACGGATTCACCGAAGGAGCGCTGTTCTACGTGATGCTGTTCGTATTCAGCCAACTGACGATGATAATCATCGGAGCCTGGGGAACACCGAAAGTGAAAAAAGCGTAAGTCAGCAAGTAGCGACAGTCTTGAAGACCAATTGTGGGTTGTCAAGATTCTGGGGCTGTGGTGAGCAGGAACCCGTCACATAAAAAAACATGTTGGCGAGTAAGCACGGCCTGCACAGCAGACCCTACTGGTCCAACTAGTGTTAAAGGTCAGTCATTTGGCCAGAGGCTTTTGATGTCCCGATTGGGCACAAATTAAAACGGATAGATTTTTTTTTACCACAGAGACGCAGAGAACACCGAGTTAAAAAAGTAACAGAAAAACTATCCATTTAACTCAAGAGATATACGGTCTTGGATTTTTCTCTGTGACCTCTGTGTCTCCGTGGTTAATTCTACTTATCCCTGTTTGATTTCAGCTACGCTGGGCGAAGTGTCAAAAAATGGTATCTCAAGATTGTTAAGCCGTCTGTCAATTAACGGGAGTTGCAATACTACTTTCCTAGGTCGCGTCTGGTTCTGAGGGAGTATGGTGTGAGCCTTTTTCATCTACTTCACCCGGCTGGCAATCGTCAATCACGGTCACTGGAACTTTGCGAACTTGCAGGTTGCTGGATTTTTTTAATTCGATTCTGAAAACACCATTCTCGCTTTGTGCCACAGCGGAATCATTTTCGACAGCCAACGGCAAGGCAATTACCCGGTGGATGCGCCCGGTTGGTCTTTCTCGTTGATGCACTTTGTCTGAAGATTGCAGAGTCAGGGATTCGTATTCGGAGGTGATTTCCAGGGAGTTACCAACCAAGGAAATTTCGACTTGATCAGCAGGTACACCGGGCAGGTTAACGAGCAGGATGAGAGACTGTTCGGTTTCAATCAAATCGACATCGGGAACCCAGTCGCTTTCAGGATCGTAATTGCGAAACTGTTGCAAAGCTTCTCCGCCTCGCGTCCAGGCGACTTCAACAAGCCGGTCCAATTCCGATTTTACTCGATCAACCGTTTGTGAAAACCGCTGAGATGTCTGATTGGAATTTTCTGTCTCACTCATCATTCGGCTCCTCAAAAAAACAGACAACAGGCCAAGCCACCCGGAATGGGCATCATTCGGCTTGAACGTGAATTTTTCGTGGTTTTGCACGAGGAATAATCGGCAAAGTAATTTCGAGAACTCCCAAGTTCATTTTTGCAGTAATCCGCTCATAATCAACCTCATCACTAAGAATAAACGAGCGATAAAAATCTCCCACCTGATATTCCTGGTGCAATGGCTGAACATCTTCAGGCAAATTTTCCTGGACACGTCCAAATAATGTCAGTTTGTTGTCCTCAATTTGAAGATCAAGCCGTTCAACACAAACACCAGGCAGGTCTGCTCGCAGCACCAAGCCATCGTCTGTGCCGAAAATATCAATTGGTGGCGAAAACAGCGGTCGCTGGGGTTCCTTCACAGGGGACTCACTTTCAGAGACAATTCTGACCGAACCAGGGGCTTGATCTGATTCGCTTTGAGATTGCTCTAAAACAGAATCGGGAGTTTCTCTGCGAATCGAAAGCTGATGTCCAGAACTGCTTTGCTCTGGTGGATCCAGCTCATTTTGTTCTTGTTGTGATTCTGTCATTGCATCTGCCAACCAATGTTATCTGAGATAAACTGTTTTAATTACGAACTGACCACAGGAATTTGACGCGAAGTTGTCTGCTTGGCTTTTGGGATGCGGATTTTAAGAATTCCCTCTTTAAGCTCCGCAGACAGGCCCTCTTCATCAACGCGTTCAGGCAGTGCAAGGGCACGCTCCCACTGACCGTGCAATCGCTCTCGTCTGCGGTATTGCTCTTCTGCAATTGAAGCATCTGGCTCTCTGGAACCACGTATTGTGAGCACGCCTGATGCAATGCTTAAATCAAGTGTTTCGGGGCTGACTC
>JAESQE010000083.1 GCA_016765335.1 Planctomycetaceae bacterium | reverse complement strand
TATTGCTCTAGGGAGTGGGAAAGAGTGTTCCACAAAGGTTTCACTTGTGGTGCAGCCATGATCACTCGGGCATTGACGGCTGAGCGAGGATAGATGTTGGTGACGAAATCGAAACAGAATTCGGTTGCCGAGTGACGCAGCAAAACAGCATTCGCATAGACTGTAAACAACGGCCAGAAAACGTAGCGCCGAGCGGTGAGTGGTAAATTGGATTAAAAGTGTAGCGCCCAGATGACCACTTGCTTGGTTTTGGTCAGACTTTCTGTTTTCAGAAAGTTCCGACTTCAACCAGGCAGGAGGTAACGGTGTACACTAACATGGAACAATGGGCTGAAATTCGTCGGCGAGTTCTCAATGGTGAGATTAGTAAGCGTGGCGCTTGCACTGAGTACAAAATCCATTGGGAGACGCTGAAGAAAATCCTGACGCATACCGAGCCACCGGGGTATCGGTTGACCAAAACTCGGGTTCTTAAAATCGATTCGTTTTTACCGACCATTATTGAATACTTGGAGAGTGATAAAAAGACTCATCGCAAACAGCGGCATACGACCAGAAAGATATTCGAGCGGCTCCAGAAAGAGCATGGATTCACAGGGGGAATCACGATTGTTTAAGAGGCAATTCGCGAGTTGAAACAAAAGTCTCGTGAAGTTTTCCTGCCGTTGAGCCATCCTCCTGGCGAAGCTCAGGTTGACTTTGGATTTGCTGATGTTTTACTTAATGGCGAGTTAACCAAAGTGGCCTTGTTTGTCATGACAATGCCTTATTCGGACGCCATTTTCATGCAGGCCTTTCCGAGAGAATGTACGGAGTCTTTTCTGGAGGGGCACAAGCGAGCCTTTGAATTCTTTGGTGGTGTGCCGAAACGCATCAGTTATGATAATTCCAAAATCGCAGTGGCCCGTATTATCGGAACTCGCGAAAGAAAAGTAACAACTGAGTTTTCACGATTGAAAAGTCACTTTTTGTATGAAGATCATTTCTGTCTGGTGAGACGTCCCAACGAGAAAGGGCATGTCGAACGACTTTTGGATTTTGCTCGCAGGAACTTTCTGGTTCCAGTTCCTTGTGTTGATTCTTTGGAAAGGCTCAATGAACAATTATGGCAATGTTGCCAGGATGACTTAAAACGTCAGTTGCGAGGTAAACCTTCTGCAAAACAAGTGTTGCTTGTCGAGGAACAATCCTCGATGCTGCCCATACCAAGGCAGACCTTTGATGCCCATCGTCTCGCACAGGCTAATGCCAATTCACTCTCTCTGGTTCGCTTCGACAGAAACAGTTATTCGGTGCCCACAAAATTTGCATATCGTCAAATTACGATTGTGGCCACTATCGATGAAGTCCGGCTCAGTTTTGAAGATCAGTTGATTGCCAGACATAAAAGACACTGGGGCCGGGAGCAATCATTCTTCGATCCCGTCCATTATTTAGGGCTCTTAGAGCGAAAACCCGGCGGGTTTGATCACGCCAAGCCGTTGGAGAACTGGGATTTGCCAGTTTGCTTTGGGATTTTAAGACGCCGTATGGAATCTGAACTCGCTGAGATTGGCACCCGAGAGTTTATCAAAGTCTTGCGGCTGCTGGAGCGATATTCAATCACTGAATTGAAGCACGCTGTGCAGTACGGTCTTGATATTGGAGTCGTTAACGCTGATGCCATTCGGTTGATATTGGATTATCAACAGGAAATTCCCAGCACACTGTTTTGTTTGGACGGTCGTCCGCACCTGAAACTGGTACAGGTTGCGCAAACAGATGTTTCTGCTTACCAGTCCTTATTACTTAGAGGTTAAGATTATGACAAAAACTCAAACCAAATCTGTTGTGTTGCTACAACATCATCTCAAGAATTTGAGATTACCAACGATCCTCAGTGAGTGCGAGAAAGTCGCCGTTCGTTGTGCGACAGATAACGTGGATCATCTCGGCTACCTGTTACAATTAAGCGAACTGGAACTGATTGAACGAGAACGCCGTGCCGCCGAAAGGAGATTGAAAGCAGCCAAATTCCCGACTCACAAAACTCTGGATACGTTCGATTTCAAAGTACAACCTTCATTGAACAAATTGCTTGTCAATGAATTGATGCGAGGTGAGTACATTGAAAAGCGAGAGAATATTTTACTGGTCGGAAATTCGGGGACTGGAAAAACACATTTGGCGATTTCACTTGGAATTGCAGCGTGTGGCCAAGGGAAGAAAGTTCGTTTTTATCAGGTGACCGAGCTGATCACGCACCTGATGGAAGCTCGTGAGGATCGAGATCTTCTGCGTCTCAAAAGACAACTCTCGAAACTCGACTTATTGATTCTTGATGAGCTGGGCTACGTCCCCGCCAGCAAACTCGGCGCCGAACTTTTATTCGATGTCATCAGTACGGCCTACGAACGTATGAGTTTGATCGTCACTACGAATTTACCCTTTGAAAACTGGCCTGAAGTCCTCGGCAGCGAGCGTCTTACCGGAGCGACGCTGGATCGTTTAACCCATCGCTGTCACATATTGGAAACCGCTGGCGAAAGCTACCGATTACAGGACGCCAAACGTCGCCGCACAAAAAGCTCAAGCGGCGAGTCAATCAAGACGAAGTAAGAAAAGGATTCACCTTTCTTGCGAACCACAGCCACCTTCGCAGGAATCTCCCCGCAACCAGCGCTACACTTTCTGCCCGCTCGGCGCTACGTTTTCTGACCGTTGTTTACAGACGTAAACGATGCCGTTGGACTCGCGCACGAAACCAAGTTTCTTGAGCAGTTTCACGTTCGCACCAACGCGAACCAGGAGCTGGCTGCCGCTCTCCAAAACGCTGCGTGCAAAGTCGTAGCCCACAAATCCAGCATCACCAGTGAGCAGCGAGTTCTCTGGTAAGCTCTCCAGCATTTCCAAAGCGTGCTGTCGTTCGCTGCTATCGCAGGGACCGATTCGCCAGTCCCAGGGCAAGTTCAATCCGGCATGAAACATGGTCGTCAGAAATAGTTGTGGCTGTTCCGTCTTCCTGGTAGCTGCACGATCATGCGGTTTGATTCGACGGTTGCGTTTGCTGTTCTGGCGAGAATAATACGCATCTCAAATAATTCATGCGCGCCATCTGCCCTTTCTNTTACGCTCTCCTATTCTACCATTTATANTNGACGGTCACTCTATCTTTTACAGGAGGTNACCATGTACGTGAAGAATTATGTNTCTNTGGAGANACTCAAAGAGCGGACNCGATCTGAAAAGAANCCCAAGGTNGCTCGACGCATTCAAATCATTATGTTGGCAATCCAAGGCGACACCGCTCCAGCAATTGCCCGTCCTTTGAGCTTATCTCGCAGATCGTGCCAGCAGTGGGTACAACGTTTCAACCAACAAGGGTTGGCCGGCTTGCAGGATCAGTCGGGACGCGGACGCAAGCCCGTGCTTGAATGCGAAAATGATCAACATTTTTCTCTAACAGTTTCGGAGACGATTCCGGTTGATGAACATGCCGTGGTCGTTTGGGATGGTGCGGGGTTTCATCGCAGCAAGGCCTTGGTTGTTCCGAAAAACATGACACTGATTCAGCTTCCACCTTACACCAAACTCAATTAATACTTGCGCGGGCAGCGACTGTGCAATTGCTCGTGACAACCGTGTGGCCTATAGGAACCGGACTGCCTTATCGCTGGCATATTGATGGTTCATCCGGCAGCGAACGGGTGAATTTGCTGAGTATGATCAACACTCTTCCCGCCAATGCTCGCCTCATCGCAGATGCTGAATATGTAGGCTATCGGCTTTGGTCGCAGGTTATTCAATCGAAAAGAACGTTTCTATTTCGTGTCGGCGCGAACATCACTTTGGTTAAGAATCTGGAAAAACACCCCAGCCAAAAAGGAGTCGTTTATTACTGGCCAGCCGGTCGAATGAATAAGTGCGATCCTCCGACTCTATTACGATTGATTCAAATCAACAAAGGGGATCAGGCCATTTATCTGGTGACCAATGAACTGGAAATGACTGATGATCAAGCTGCTGAACTTTACAAATTACGTTGGGGGCTTGAAGTTTTTTTCGTTCGTTAAAAGAATCCTGTGAGCGGCGTCAACTTTGTTGTCGCACTCGGCGAGAATGTCATCATCGAATTGAACTGGACACTGCTGGGAATCTGGTCCGCTTTTGCGATCGGGAAACAGACATTAAAACGTGAAGGGAAGCCCATCAAAAAGTTAAGTCCTGTGCAGACAATACGAGTTTTCGAACAGACGGTATTTATCGTTTCCATTTTAGCCACCTCTCACTTTTCGCTACACGTTGCACTCAGTACTGGGCTGATCGCAGATGAGTCACACCGCACCACCAGCAAGCAGAGCCGTAATTATCCATGCAAGGAAAGGCACCGCCGTTGCGGTCAACCAAGAATCATCGAGGCCACTTTTCTACAAAAACAAAAAGCAGCACTATTCTGAAAAAATATCGTTACCAGCGTTGGGTGGCGGCCCATTTGGATTGAACATGATTAACAATTCGGCGGGTGGCGTAGCGGCAAGAAGCTTCATACTGTTTCTCAATTATTGTTCCTTCTTTTTTCTTCGAGCCTTTGTGTCTTGGTGGTAAAAAACAGGAACCGCGTAGACTCGAAGTCACAAAGAAGATTTGACTATTAGGCCGGAACAAGCAATGCGGGAGTTCAGAAAAGCAAGTGGTGTAGAAACGGCAGAGGCTAAAGGTGAATCAAAGCACGCTAAAGCGTGAACTCCAACTCTTCGC
Source organism: Planctomycetaceae bacterium (assembly GCA_016765335.1). Lineage (GTDB taxonomy): Bacteria > Planctomycetota > Planctomycetia > Planctomycetales > Planctomycetaceae > Rubinisphaera. Next base: position 7,049 of record JAESQE010000083.1, on the reverse strand, counting down.
AGTTCGCTGATTGATGGTTCATTCAAAGTGAAAACTTTTCGTCCAGTCGTAGTTTCTTTTCTAAGCCGTAGATTGCTAACATCGCGATCACTGGGACCAGCGGTGCTCGCATGCGGGCGTTTGACCAATAGATCGAATGGACGATCGAAAAGGTCAGAATCATTGCCAAGGCTGGTAACCAGAATCGACGACGGTTTTCTGATTGCCCAAGCATCACAACGACACCGTACAAAGCCATCACATACAGGCCAATATAAAACAGAGCGGTGCACCAGTAAATAATGGGGTTGATCTGCCGAGCTTCTGGGCCGATGGGGACTGGACTCCAGTAGCGAATTTCTCGCAAAAAGCAGGCGAGCAAAAAGGTCAGCGGTTCTGCCCGGATGTTTTCCAAGGCGAGTTGATACTGTGCACGATCCCGATCAAATTCTGAAACCAAGCCTTGCTCATCCAGTTGTCGATTCAATTTGTTGACCCAGCTCGTTTGGCTGCGAGCATCCTCGGAATCGTAATCGCCCCAGGTTGTTCCCAGCGGTTGACGAACCACTGCATCATAAAAGACCGGGTTGTTCCCAAGAAGCAACGTGTATCCGCCGTGTGTTGTTGTCAGTTTATAATGCCCAAACTGAATTAAGTTTCGCACTCCCCAGGGAAACAGGACAAGCATTCCAGCAGCCCCCATGAGAATCACACATAATGTCGATTTGATAATGCGATCAGACCGGCTGAATCCGTTGAAAGAATTCACAACAGCCAGCACCCAATACACAGCCAGGATGGGGAGCAAACTCGGTCTGCACAACAACGCGACACCAAAGCTCAACCCGGCAAGTAGATACGCATTCCAAGATGGTTTTTGATCGGCCTTGCTCCAAAGCCAAAGCATCACCGTTGTTAACCCAGCGAAGGTCACCTCTGTCATTGGAAGAGTTGTGTATCGAAGCAGTATCGGATCGATCGCTACCAGAAATCCTGCCAGGATCGCTCCTTGTTTTAATCTGAGGTTTTCCCCTAATCGCACGGTCGCCCAAATCGTAACAGCCCCCATCAAAAGATGAAGCATTGCTAAGCCGAACGAACTTCCCAGCTTGAGAACAACCGCCAAGAGCAGCGGGTACAACGGCGGCCTGAAAGCAGTTGGAAGTTCTGATCCGGACGTGCAAAACCCGATGCCCTGCATCAAATTCTCAGCAATACCCAGGTAAGCATCACGGTCATCTGTTAATTCTTCAAACCGAAAAATCAACAACGCAGACCTGGCAATCAATCCAATGAGTAGGAGATAGCAAAGAGGATTTCGGAGATTCTGTCTGATTATGCTCATTACGATTTCTCGTGGAAGAAATTGTCGCGTGATTGAATCTACGATGAGTTAAAACATCAACGCTCTGATCAAGGTAACCTCTACCAATAAATTCTCCCCCTTACGAAGGGGGAGTGAGAGGGGGTTTTTAACCACTCCATAGATAGTCAAACTCTCTTCAGGAAGCTCTGGAGACTAACTTGTTAGAAGTTCTCTCAAGTCACCCGGATATTAGCCGTGCAAAAACCGTTGCATCAAGCGGTGACCTTCGTCGAACGTTTCTCCTGTTGCAGCTGTCACTTCGTCGTAAGATGTTGCCTGGTCGGGTAAAATTTCAGTCCCCGCAATGGCAAACGGCACATAACCATGACTGTGAGTTTTGGTTCGCAAAAACGTCGGATGATCTGGAGAGATCAGCAATCGATAATCTCCCTGAGACTTCAAGTAATCGTGCAACGGGCCGACAATGTCCTGATCCATTTTCTCAAGAGCTTTCACCTTCGCTGCAACGTCTCCCTCGTGAGAAGCTTCGTCAGGTGCTTCAACATGCACGACAATAAATTCGGTTCCTGATTTCAATGTATCAATGGCATACTGTCCCTTGGCTGCATAATCGGTATCGAGATAACCGGTCGCTCCAGGAACTTCAATAACATCCCAGCCCAGCAGTCGCCCTAAACCTCGCAGCAAATCAACTGCGGTAATAACTGCACCGTTCACATCGTATCGCTTGGAAAAATCATCCAACGCTGGGCGATCTCCTTGACCCCACAGCCAAATGCCGGTTGCCCGTAAAGATCCGCTTTGTTCTCGTTGAAGATTTTGCGAATCGGCAGCAAACAGTTGCTCACTTTTTTCCATCAGTTTTCGGAGTAACTCCGAACCGGTCCCCGAAGGCAGATGCTTCGCGACGGATTGATCTGTAATATCGTGAGGCGGCGTTGTGACAGTATGAAAATCAAAGGGAGCTTCTGTCCCTGGGTTTCTATAAATGAGTAAATTCCGGTAGCTGACTCCCGCGTGAAACTCCCAGCAAGGTTCGTTTGCAACGGCTTGCGGCATCAATTCTACCAGATGTTTTCCCAGATCATCCGGGATTTGCTCAGCCGTGAAACTGTGCATTTTTCCATCAATAATTGTCACCAAATTGCAGCGAATCGCCCAGTCGTGTAAGCCTAGTTCAATCCCCTGAGCAGCTGCTTCGAGTGGTGCCCGTCCGCTGTGATACTTTAAGGGATCGTAACCGAACAGCGACATCGTCCCNACATCACTCCCCGAAGGCATNGAAGCCGGGACATTATCGGATTGCCCNANTACTCCCAGGCGAACAACTTCGTCCATATGCGGTAGATTAGCAGCTTGTAATGCACTGCGTCCTGCCAATGCTACCTGAGGCTCATCAGCTGCACCATCTGGGATAACTAATGCGTATTTCATGACTTGTTGACCAGTTGACCAATAGGTAAAGAATAAAAACCGTGTCCCTTCAATGTAACGATCCTCGCTGACTGAGTCCATCAACCAATTCGCACAAACAGGTCGTTACGGGCGATCTAATTGAACTATTTGCTCACAGATTGCCTCGGGGGTTAAGCCACTGCACGATATCGTTAAGTCGGCATGTTTTTTGTAAAGTGGAATCCGCTCTTCAAACAAATCTGCAAAACTTTGCCCCTGCTGCCTGGCAAGGCCTCGGGTTTGATAATCTCCAACTCGCTGTTGCAAATCATGCAGTTCGACATCCAGAAAAATCAGTAAGCCATTCTGCTTCAGGTGTTGCATCGCAGCTTCACTATAAACAGCAGAGCCTCCCGTAGATATCACAGCATGGCTCACCTCCAAGCCAAGCAGCACTTCTTGTTCGATCTGCCTTAATCGCAGGTATCCAGATTCATTGACAATTTCTTGAAGCGATTGTTCTTGTGATGTTTGAATCAGTAAATCGGTATCAACAAATGATCGTGATGTCCGCTTGGCAAGAACCACCCCCACCGTACTCTTGCCTGCACCGGGCATACCAATAAGAATCAGATTCTTCCGCCCAAAACAATTCGTCATCAGTTACTTTTCTACTTGAATATTGAAAAAAATAGCATTCGAATTTGAACAGAAATTACCTGACGGTGACCGTGTTTCTTTGATCGGCAGGTCATATCCGCAATCGCACTGCTGGGCAAGCCAGACAGTGGCACGCTATCAGATGTCATCTTCAAAATCTGTTGGGTCAATTCCGTACTCTTTTAACTTGGCGTTGATCTCTGCTTCTTTTTCACCATTGATTGTGGCTTTTAAGTTTTTATAGGCACGTGACAGACCGCGATGAAATTGCAATGATTGGAAAGCATGAGCCGCGTCTCGGAGAGCTAGGGATTCTGGCGAGTCTTCCGCATACTGCTCTGAGATCTTTTCCAAGATCCCGCAAACGCGAAGTATTTCCTGACAGTCCGTTTCAATATTTTCATCTGCTGATTCAGCCATCAGGTCATCCATGCGTTCTTTATTCACAATTTGTTGCTAACCGTAGAGTCGTCACACCAAGGTACATGGTCATGCTATCACACTTTTAGTGGTTCTACGAACTCAAAGACAGGATCGAGGCGGCTGAATAGATCGGTTGAGACCGATATGATCGGTTACGAGGGCTGGTTTGCAAAATATGGGGGAAATCGCCAACACTTTGGGCTTGATGCTCGTATCAGGTTTGCGGCCTCCATATACTCGGCGGGAATTCCTTCTGGGAAAAGTGTGTGGAGAAGACTTGTTTTTCGCATTTTTAACTGTTTTTACTCAATGTTTTAGTTTGTGAGAGAAAAACGGAAAGCGGAATCTAGTCACAAATCACGACGTTGTTGGAAACTATTTTTCTATCTCTTCTGTATGAAGTATTCCAAAACTCGTTTTTTATCTTCTCATTATTTAACGTTCAACTCTTATTCAGGTAGTAAAGGCGATCGGGCATGAGTGAGCCGGAAAACGTCATTGAAATTCGTAATTTGTCCAAGGACTATCGAGATTTTTGGGGCCGACGAAAAGTCCAGGCACTGAAATCGTTGAGTCTGGATGTCAAAAAAGGGGAAATTTTCGGACTGCTTGGTCCGAACGGTTCCGGGAAAACGACCACCATGAAGCTGCTGCTCGGACTGTTGTTTCCGACAGCGGGTGATGTCAAAATCTTTGGCGAACCTTCTTCTAATGTCGAAAAGAACGAGCGAATCGGGTACTTACCTGAAGAGTCTTATCTGTATCGTTTCTTGAATGCAGATGAAACGCTCGATTTTTATGGTCGCTTATTCAATATGAGTAAAGCAGAGCGTAAACAACGCTGTGAAGAATTGATCCAACAGGTCGGGATTCAGCATGCCCGGAAACGGCCGCTCAAAGAATATTCTAAGGGAATGACCCGACGAATTGGTCTGGCTCAGGCTTTGATCAATAATCCGGAACTGGTCTTGCTGGACGAACCAACCTCTGGTTTGGACCCGATCGGTACCCGAGACATGAAAGACATGATTCTCAAACTACGCGACGAAGGCAAAACAGTTGTGATGTGTTCGCATCTTCTGGCTGACGTTCAAGATGTTTGTGACCGCATCGCGATTCTTTATGGCGGTGAATTGAAGGTCGTGGGTAAAGTGGATGAACTGCTCAAATCGAAAGATCAGGATCAGTTCCTCACCAGTGCATTGAGCCCGGAAGCACGAGCAGATATCGAAGCTGTTTTGAAAAAGCACGATGCAAAACTGATCTCTTCAGATCGACCAACGTCAACTCTGGAAGAGCTGTTCCTGAAAACGGTTCAAATCAGTCAGGAAAACCCTGGTCAACGATTTGTCTCTGAAGAAAAGGGTTCCGATTCGCCTTTGGATCAGAAATCTGAAGCTAAAGACTAAGGATCTGCAAACAAACATTTATCTCGTATTGTTAAATTGATTTTATTTCCATCGTATTGATGGCTTACATCTATTGAATTTCATGTGTCCTATTTATTGGAGTGCAATAAACAATGTCATTTGACGTTGTCGGATTTGATCTGACCGAAGGCATTATCCACTTCCTGAAAGTATTCGGCGGAGTGCTCGCAGCTGCATTGTTTGCTGCGTTCCTGATATCCATTCTTAAAAACGGCGTCTCTGGAGCGGGACTGTTTTTTAAGGGATTGGGCCGGGGATGTAGCGACTTTTTGCAGACTTCACCTAAAAGAGTTTGGGCCATTACGGTGCTGACCTGGCGAGAAGCCTCACGGAAAAAAGCCTTGTTTGTCTTTGTGATATTCGCATTGCTGCTTATGTTTGCGGGCTGGTTTCTTAAAGGGAGCGTGGACCGTCCAGACTTGCAGATTAAAAACTATATCAGTTTTATTCTGCGTGCAATCACTTGGTTAACACTGCCTGTGATGCTGCTACTTTCTTGCTGGGGAATACCAACAGATATTAAAAACCGTTCTTTACATACGGTTGTTACCAAGCCAGTTCGCCGTCAAGAAGTGATGCTGGGACGATTTTTCGGCTTCACCCTCGTTGGTAGTGTCGTGTTGTCGGTGATGGGAATTACCGGTTACTACTGGACCGTGGGGCAAGTCCCCCAGGAAGCTCGTGCCGAACTCGTGTCCCGGGTTCCTGTTTATTGCAACAAAACCTCTTTTACCAATAACCAAGGCGGCAAGGAAGATACCGGAATTAATGTCGGTGATATTTGGCAGTTCCGCAGCTACATCGCAGGCGGAACCAAGGCCCGTGCACTCTATAAGTTTGATGATTTAGATCTCGATGCCATTCGCCAAGATAAGCGATTGAGAATGGAATATAACTTTGAAGCTTTTCGAACTCACAAGGGAGAGATGGATAAACGCCTGCTTTGCCAGTTGACAATCGTTAACAACAAATCAGACTTGAGAGTTCCTTTGCCCATTTTTGAAATTCAGGAATTCAGCAATCGAGCACAAGAGAAAACGATTACGCTGGAAGAATCTGTCAGCTACAACGAAGAAGGCACAAGCACCGTCAAAACAGCGAATTTGTTTGACGACATCCTGGAAGGCAATTCAATCACGGTCGAGGTGCAATGTTTGGATCCTGGTCAGTTCATCGGAATGGCTCGTCCAGACCTGTTTATCAAAATGCCTGACCGATCTTTTGCATCCAGTTACTTCAAAGCTGTCTTTGGAATTTGGTTACAGATGGTGCTGATTATTGTCATTGGCGTAACTGCTGGCTGCTTCGTAAAAGGGCCTGTCGCGACACTACTAACATTCGGTATTGTGATGGTCGGAGCTTCCGGCTTGAGCGATTTGATGAGAGGGCTGGTCACAGGAACTCAAAATGGCGGAGGCCCGTTTGAATCAGCTTATCGCATGTTGTTTCATATGAATCCAACAACAGAAATTGATGCTGGTCCGTTGTCAGCCGTAATGACTGTCTTAGATACAATAATGATTGGATTCTTGTGGACGATTCAGCACTTGTTCCCTCGCTTTGATTTTTTCAATATGAGCCAGTACGCTGCCAACGGAATTGACGTTCCTTGGAACGCAACTTTGCTGCCCAGTATTTTGGTCACGCTGGCCTTTGTAATTCCTTGTCTTATTCTGGGTTACTTCTCTTTGCAACTCCGAGAAATGGAAGCAAAATGAATCGCATTTCATCTCAACAGAGAAAACTGGTCTCTCTGGTACTCATTATTCTCCTGCTGGCACCAATCGTTTATCTTGGAGCCCCGGGTGATGGTATGGATAACTCGGGAGGCAAGC
>JAESQE010000082.1 GCA_016765335.1 Planctomycetaceae bacterium | reverse complement strand
AAGGCTGACAAGAATGTCTACCCTCCGCTCGCAATGTCTTTTGAATTTATAGAGGTTCCCTAATGACGAATAACGTCAACAGAACCGAATAAGATCGGCTCGCTTCATTAATATATGTGTTGTTTTATTGTAGGTTTAGTTTGATTCTCTGTAAGCTGTGCTCACTTGTGCCGTGAATCGTATCATAGCTACGTTATAAAAACGAGGCTGCACAATGGCAATCTCTTGCTCTTTCCGGGAGTAAAAAACTGGATGTTTTGTAACGATTCAGCAGGTTAGCACTAGTGGGAGTTCATGATTTGGTGTGCTCTGTTGGTTCCCTTAAAATGCCAAGCTGGTGTCCAGATACCATTATTCAAAACAGTAGATGTAAAAAACGCTCAAAAACAACGTCAAATCGCTATGAGATGCAAACATAAAGAGAGAAAGCAAAGGTTCACCAGTGAAAGGCGAGTCTGATAGAACGAGTCTGCCCTGGCAGATGGAGCAAGCCCTGAATAGCCAAGGGAAAATTGTTGTTCGTGGTGCACGTACACACAATTTGCAGNCAGTTGATCTTGTCATTCCTCGAAAATCGCTGACCGTTATCACAGGCGTCAGTGGCTCAGGTAAAAGTTCGTTTGCTTTTCATTCTCTCTTTGCAGAGGGGCAACGTCGATTCCTAGGAACAATTGCTGGTCGATCCAGAGCCTATCTCGATCAACTTCCCAGACCAGAAGTTGATTCTGTTGAAGGTCTGCCTCCTGTCATTTCGGTCAGTCAGCAACGAGGCAAGCAAAATTCCCGAAGTACTGTTGCGACGTTGACCGAAATTCATGACTATTTACGACTGCTTTTTGCACGGCTGGGAGAAATCTACTGTCCGAAGTGTCAAGTTCCTGTTACTGCCGTTTCTCCAGAACGAATTGTTTCTCAGCTTCTTGAGCAACCCGAACGCACAAAAATGATGCTGCTTGCTCCGATGATTGTTGGAAAAAAGGGAGAACATCGAGCTGTTTTTGAACAAATCTTCAAAGATGGATATGTACGAGCCAGAGTGGATGGCGAAATCANTGATATCAGTGATGTACCCGAACTCAACAAAAACAAATCACATACGATTGAAGCAGTTGTTGATCGTCTGATCCTCAAACCAGATATTCGCAGTCGGTTGGCTGATTCGGTTGACCATGCTCTGCGACTGGGCGATGGGATGTGTATTGCGGTTTTACAACAGAATGGCGTCTGGACAGATCGATTGTTTCATCGGGATCATACATGCAAATCCTGCAACGAAAGTTTCCCTTCGTTAGAGCCAAGAACATTCAGTTGGCACAACCCTCACGGTGCCTGCCCGCGGTGTGAAGGCACGGGACGACTCGATGGCGATGCTGCTGCACAATCAGAACAGGAAACGGATCAGACACCGGAATCACTTAACGCCTGCCTGTGTCCCGAATGTCAGGGAACCAGGCTGAATCGCCTGGCTCGTCATGTCAAAACAAACGGCGTCCTGCTTCCCGAGTTGTTAAGATTTTCGTTAGCAAAAGCAAAGCAGTGGTTAATTGCGTTACCCGATGCGTTTGAAGAAAACATTGATCAGCTGATGGCCTCTAAGTTGGTCGAACCACTTTCTTCACGTTTTGATTTTCTCGATGCAGTGGGCGTTGGATACCTTTCGCTGGACCGCAGTGCAGAGACGCTTTCAGGAGGCGAACTGCAACGTGTGCGACTCGCTCGATGCTTAGGGACTCAATTGCAAGGCGGGTGTTTCATTCTTGACGAACCAACCGCAGGTTTGCATCAACAGGACACCGCGAGGCTGCTGAAAATATTTCGAGAAATGGTGCAGCAAGGGAATACTGTCATTTGTGTCGAGCACGATTTCGACGTCATCCGAGAAGCAGACTATATTCTTGAATTTGGNCCTGAAGGCGGAAAACTAGGTGGAAAACTACTGTTTTCCGGGACGCCTGAAGAATTAAAAGCCGTCAACAACACAGCAACAGGGCTGTATCTTAATGACCCGAGTTTGGAAACTGGCTCACAGGCAAAGAGATCTCAAGCAGTTCTAGAAACATCATTTATCACGTTAGATGAGGTGACGTTACACAACTTACAGAATGTTTCAATCAAAATTCCTTGTGGCTTAATTACGTGCCTTAGCGGCGTGAGTGGCTCTGGAAAAAGCACTCTCATTCTCGATGCATTAGCTCCTTTGATGAAGCAGCTCTTGGCAAGCAATCGGTACCGAAAGCGAGGCGTTGAACCATTACGTGAAATTACTGAACCGGAATTAGGGATCTTGCGTTGTGAGCAACAGATCGAAAAATTACTTGTGGTTGATCAAACGCCTCCGGGAAAAAGTGCTCGCAGTTGCCCAGCCACTTTTTCCGGTGCATGGGATCATGTTCGCAATCTGCTTGCCCAAACGAAGCTGGCAAAAATCCGAGGTTACGGCGCGTCTCGTTTTAGTTTCAACTCTACCAAAGGAACTTGCGATCAGTGTAAAGGCCAGGGGAAAGTTCGTCTTAAAATGAACTACCTTCCCGATGCATTTACTACCTGTCCGGGATGCCTGGGCAAGCGGTTTAACTCGCAAACTTTGGCTGTCAGATTCAAAGGATATTCGGCATCTGATTTGTTGGAGATGACCATTGATCAGGCGTTAGAAATTTGGTCTGAAGTTACTACAATCACACAGCGGCTCGAACCTCTACAGCAAATTGGATTGGGATATTTATGCCTGGGGCAACCGGCAAGCAGTCTCTCGGGAGGTGAAGCTCAACGTATGAAATTGGCTCGGGAGATGTCTTTGGAGTTGAAAAATTCACTGCTCATTCTCGATGAACCAACCAGTGGGCTGCATGCAGCTGATATCTCTAAACTGCTCGATTCGTTACTGGCAATTCAGGAAAAAGGAAATACAATCATTATTATTGAACACAATCCGATGCTGCTTGCCTGTGCCCATTGGAAAATTGAACTCGGCCCAGGTGCCGGCTTGCAAGGCGGGAATGTGCTACACTGTGCCTGATTTGCTTGGGCCAATTTGAAATTTAGAGGTAGCTCATACGATCCCGTTCAGGGTCGTGTGAGTGCCGTAGGCACCCGAGGATGTAAAGTCTCACCCTGAACTAAACATATTTGAATACTACAAAAAAACAATGAATGATTCCGTGAAAACAAACGATTCGTGTGACACCCCTGATTGGGAAGCAGGATACCAAGCTTCCCAGGAAACTGCGGCACTGTTTGACCTTTCCTATCGAGATGAATTACGTCTTTCGGGAGAAGATCGCCTTGTCTTTTTGCATGGTTTTTGTACTAACGACATCAATAAATTGCAGCCCGGCCAGGGATGTGAAGCATTTGTCAGCAGTATCCAGGGGAAAACGCTTGGGCATATTTTTGTCTTTGCAAAACAAGATCATCTGGTGATTGATACCACCCCCAACGCATCAGAAATATTACATCCTCATTTAGATCGCTATGTTATTACTGAAGACGTAACGATTGAAATTACGCCGTCTCAGCGACAACTGTTTTACCTGACCGGACCAGATGCAGTTTCGATTCTGACAAAGATGGACCCGCGAGTGGCAGATCTGGGTCTGAACGAACATCTACAGATCGAGCAATCTGGCAATTCCCTGGATTGCAGAAAAGTTGACTGGTTCGATCAACCGGGTTTTCAAATCTCGGTTTCGTGTGATGCAGCTGAAGATATCTGTAAACTTCTCATCACCCAGGGAGCAACTTCAGCAGGTCGCCAGGCGTGGGAAGCATTGCGAGTTCAAAGCGGTTTTCCGGAATTTGGGATCGATTTCAATAGCGAAAATCTTGCCCAGGAAGTTGACAGGGATTCCACTGCAATTTCTTTCACAAAAGGGTGTTACCTCGGGCAAGAACCGATTGCTAGAATCGATGCGATTGGACATGTGAACCGGTTGCTTCGTCAAGTGACAATCCTCAGTGCAGCCATCTCTCCAGAATCCTTGACACGCGAAAATTCGATTTCTGACGGGGAATCAATAAAATCGTTGGGTCAAATCACCTCAGCTGCCATCTTGCCGCCTACAATGGGACAGGAATCGAAAACTGTGGCGATTGCGACGATTCACCGAAAAATCGCTGAACCAAAGACAACCCTGGTCGTTAAAACAGAATCAGCTGAGTACTCTGCGATTGTTGAATAGAGTTGTTGAATAGAGTTGTAGGGTCCGCAATTCGCGGACCAACGTGTGCAGTCCAGTCAAACCAAACAGTGTGAACACCCTGGCGGTCTCTACAATAACGTCTACCGTAAAATTGTAGACGCCCTGATATTTTGGAATATGATTTCCAAACGTCTCATCCAACGTAGTCGATATTAAATAGGAGTAATTTGAATAAACCACGGAGACACTGAGGCCACAGAGAAAAAAGCGAAGTGATTCTTATTTCATCGCAAAACGAGATGGTCTATCTTTTGAGTTATATTGACTGTTTTGCTCTTTTTTTAACTCGGTGTTCTCTGTGCCTCCGTGGTAAAATAAAATCTTTCCGTTTTAATTTGTTCCCAATCGGGACTTCAATAGCACGCCAAGGTACCTGACAAAAAACATTTGTCAGGCTACTACGTTATTACGAGGAATTACGTTTTGCTTTTTCGTTTATTCTTACTGTTCACTTTAGTTCCGTTTATCGAACTTATGCTTTTAATTAAGCTCAGCGAACTTCATGGATGGCCCACCACCCTTGCACTGATTCTTGTCACCGGAGTCGTGGGGACAATGCTGGTTCGCAGGCAGGGCTTGTTGATTGCGCAACGCATTCGCCAGGAAATGTCTCAAGGCAAACCGCCGACCGATGCATTGATGGACGGAGCGATGATACTGGTTTCTGGAGCATTATTAATTACTCCAGGAATTCTCACCGATGTTTTTGGCTTTCTTCTGTTATGGCCGTTGTTCCGTAAACTGATAAAAAAATCAGTGCGATCATCTCTAATGAAAAACAGCAAAGTAACATTTCATCAGCAAGTTCCTGGGCAAGGCTTTACTCCGTTCGATTCTCCATTTACCAACCCAGCTAGCAGTGAAGCTCCGCCACGGGTTGACGATGCAGGCAACGATGTCATCGATGTAGAATTTGAAAAGAGAGATCAATAATGCGGATCATTGTCACAGCTGGTCCTACGCGAGAATATCTCGATGATGTTCGGTACATTTCCAATGCGAGCAGCGGTCGCATGGGTTACGCAATTGCTCAAGCAATCCTCGACGCTGGTCATGAAGCGATTTTGGTCAGCGGACCGGTTTCGTTGTCTCCACCAGTAGGGGCAGAATTTCATGCGGTAGAGTCGACCGACCAAATGATGGAAGTCTGCCAAGAGTTGTTTCCTCGCTGCGATGGCGTGATTGCAGCAGCTGCCGTGTGCGATTACAAACCGCATACGCGTATCTCGGGCAAGATGTCGAAAACCGGCGAACCGATTTCATTGGACATGATCGAAACCGATGATGTTTTGGCTGCCTTGGGACGAGCAAAGGATTCTCATTGGATTCTTGGTTTTGCGCTCGAAGCTCAAAATGAACGCGAAAACGCTTTGCAAAAACTTCGTCGCAAAAATTGTGACTGGAT
>JAESQE010000081.1 GCA_016765335.1 Planctomycetaceae bacterium | reverse complement strand
CTGTAGCGGGTTAGCCCGACCGCTTTTAGCGGCTGGGTTGCGTAGCAACAAGATGAACGCGCCATGTGGTTTCCATCATCATTGAAAGTACAAATGGAATCGAACGCACATGGCGCGAACATCTTGTGCCTAACGGCCCCCAACCACTAAAGGCGGTCGGGCTAACCCGCTACAGGCATGCAACGTCTGTTTGACTGAAGATTAAGAAACGATTTGATTTACCACGTTGCCGTGGATATCGGTGAGTCGGAAGTCTCGTCCTCCGTAGCGGTAGGTCAGTTTTTTGTGACCCAATCCGAGCAAATGTAAAATGGTTGCATGCAGATCATAAAGGTGCACGGGATCGACAACTGCGTTTTTTCCCATTTCGTCGGTTTCGCCGTGTGAGAAACCACCTTTGGCTCCGCCACCCGCCATCCAGAATGTAAATCCGCCTGCGTTGTGGCCTCGACCAGAACCAAATTCGAGTGCAGGAAGTCGACCAAATTCTCCTCCCCAAACCACGAGCGTTTCATCAAGTAGCCCGCGTTGCTTTAAGTCAGATAGCAGTCCAGCAATCGGCTTGTCGGTTGCTTCACAATTTTTGGGAAGTCCCTTTTTGATATCTTTATGATGATCCCATGACCCGTGTCCCAGTTCGATGAAGCGGACTCCTTCTTCTGCGAATCGACGAGCAAGCAGGCATTGGCGACCGAAGTTGTCGGTTTTGCTTTCTCCGATTCCGTAATGCTTGAGCATACTTTCTGATTCCTGAGAGATGTCAATCACGTTCGGTGCAACATCTTGCATTCTGACTCCCAATTCAAAGGAATCCATGACACCCTGGGCTTGCGGGGTAATGAATTGACCGTTCATTGATCGCAGCAGCTTCATTTGTTCTTGCTGTAATGAGCGGGGAATGACTTCGTTTTTTACATTCTGGAATTGAACATTCTTAAGCGACTGTCCTTCCCATCCGATACGTGCCCCAGCGTAAGAAGAAGGCAGAAATGCAGAACCGAAGTTCGCTGGGCCACCGAAAACACGGCTGGGATTGATCGTCATGAATCCCGGTAAGTCTTGATTCTCAGTTCCTAGTCCGTACAGAATCCAAGCCCCTAAAGATGGGCGTACAAAAGCAAAACTTCCCGTATGCAATAGCGGCATCGCTCGTGGATGAGCGTTGCTATCGGTTTTCATGCTACGAATCAGACATAAATCATCCGCACATTGAGCAATGTGTGGAAACAGTTCGGAAACCCAAAGCCCGGACTGACCATGTTGATTAAATTTCCATGGAGAGCCAAACAGTGTTTCTTTTTCAGAAACCTTGGTGCCATCGGCTTTGTTCAACTCTGGTTTGTAATCGAACGTATCCATCTGAGACGGGCCGCCACGCATAAACAGGAAGATGACCCGTTTGGCTTTGGCTGCAAAGTGGGGCATACGGGGAGCCATTGGGCTGATTGACGCACCCGAGGCAGATTGCGCACCGAGGCCGGAAGTCGCTAAGGCTCCCAAGCCGCAGCCCAGGCTTTTGAGGGCGTTTCGGCGAGAAATCTGTGAATTGTTTGTTTGATTAGTCATTGTTTCTCCACGCTGTAAGTTGCGTTTCGGTGGCGGGCTGAATCAGGTATCGGAATTCTGCACTGCTGAAAATCGTTTGTACGAAACTGGCAAATGCGAGCTGACGTCTGGCAGGAGCATCGGGATGTGATTTCGTCAAACTTTTCTCTGCCTGATCCAGATAACGTTTAACGACACCAAGCTCTGAGGCGGTTGGTTGACGAGTTAAAGCTCGCAGGTAAGTTAAACGAATACAGGCGTCGAGATCTTCCGGGTGACGTTTTAATATCAATAGAGCTGTTGCCTGAGATTGTTCGATGAGGAATTTGTTGTTCAGCAGAAACAAGGCCTGCTTGGCGGTTGTTGTTTCTGCTCGTTGCCCGACGACTAAACTTGATGAAGCGAAGTCGAATTCCTGCAAAATAAGAGCTTCATAATTTCGAACGATTGGCAGATAAACAGTGCGATGTTTGTTATCGGGGTTGATCTTATCATACGGAACATCTCGGGCGAGCTTTTGTCCAATCGGGGTAACTGTCGAACCTTCAGGGGGAGTCAAATTAAGTTGCCCGCTGACAGCCAGGATAGCATCTCGCAGCGGTTCCACTTCCAGTCGCCGGGGAGATGCGTGCCATAGAGAAATGTTTTGAGGATCGATCGATTCATTTTGTAAATGACGATGTGTGCCTAACTGGTAGGTGCGACTCAACGCAATCGTGCGAATCATTTTTTTGATCGACCAACCGTTTTCTACAAAAGTAGTAGCCAGGTAGTCGAGCAGTTCAGGATGAGAAGGTTGTTTACCCAGTGCACCAAAGTTATTTGGCGTGGAAACGATCCCGCGACCGAACATGTGCTGCCAAATGCGGTTCACCATCACACGGGCAACCAGCGGATTGCTGGGGTCGGTCATCCAGGTGGCCAGTTCCAAGCGTCCACACGATTTGCTATCGATCTTCGGAACCTGATCGACTTTCACTGCACTGAGGAATCCACGCGGTGCTTTGTCCCCTTTGGTGCTTGGGTTACCCCCAACAGCGACAAACAAATCAGTCGGTTTTCCCTGTTTGACCCCCATGGCATATTTGGGCTGCTGGGGCACATTACTTTTGAGTTCTTTGAGTTGTTTTTTAAGCTCTGCGATTTTTGCTGTTTCCGCAGTAATTGCAGATTCGTCTTTTTCGTTTTTGCTTTCCAGGCTGGTCTTTTTCGACTCCGCTTTTTGTAATCCACTGCTGGCCTCATTCAATTTGTCGAGGTACACTTGGTAGGCTGCGTCNAACTCTTCAGCGTTTTCTCCGAATGGAATTGCTGAGGTGCGATAACGTGAGTATTTAATCACGATTGTGCCGCAGAGCGTGTCGGTGCTTCTAAAGATCGATGCTAATGAGTAATAATCTTTGGTTGGAATCGGATCAAATTTATGATCGTGGCAGCGGGCACAACCTGTTGTGAGACCTAAAAATGTTTGGGAAACGACTTTGATTTGACCGTCTGCCAAGTCCATGTTGTAGTCGGTACGACTTGCATCATGACGTTTTGGCCCGACCGCCAGAAGCCCGGTTGCAATTTGGTTTTCTTCTTTTTCGGCAAGGTTTTTCGCTTCCAGCAAATCGCCAGCAATCTGTTCGATGAGAAATCTGTTGTAAGGTTTATCGTTATTGAAAGCTTTGATGACGTAATCGCGGTAAGGCCAAGCATGAGGGTAAGTGAAGTTGAACTCCATGCCGCTCGATTCTGCATAGCGAGCCAGATCCAGCCAATGTCGTCCCCAGCGTTCTCCAAAGCGAGGCGAACTCAGTAAGGAATCGATCACTTTCTCGTAAGCGTCTGGAGAAGGGTTTGTTACAAATGCTTCGACCTGTTCCGGGGAAGGAGGCAGGCCTGTGAGATCGAAATGAATTCGTCGCAGCAACGCTTCTTTCGAGGCATCCTGGACTGGTTTCAGTTTCTTGTTTTCCAGTTGTGCCAAAACAAACTGATCTACCGGATGGGAAGACCAATCTTTCTGCTGGACCTGAGGCGTTTTCGGCTTAACTGGTTTTTTGAGCGACCACAGTTCTTGTGATTTCTTTGCGTTGGCTTGTTCCTTCAATTTGTTCGGATCGCCTGTGCGGGGATCCGGTGCTCCCATTTTAATCCATGTTTTGAAATCAGCAATCACAGAATCTGGCAGCTTCTTTTCAGGAGGCATTTCCAGGCCAACGAAATTCAATGATTTGAGCAATTGACTGGCTTCGGGATCTCCTGGAACAATCGCGATTTCGCCCGATGATCCAGCTGCCCGGATACCTTTGAGTGTTTCGACTGAGTAGTCGCTGTCCAGCATTTCGGATTTCGCAGAGTGACACTCGTAGCAATGCTCAACAAGCACCGGGCGGATCTTCTCCTCAAAGAATTCCCTTTGCTTGATATTTAATTCTGCATGGGTCACTGAGGACCAAAATAAGATCCCCGAAACTGCAAGGGGATATGAAAGTCGCGAAACTTGTGTCAGGAACGTCATGGTCGCCTCACAATAAATTCGATCTTGGCTTATCTCCGGTGGGGTTTAGAAAAGCTTGTGGCCTTTCTGAATTGGAGACAATAGGTAAGTTATCTTAATTATCGGCTATGTTTGATGGATTGTCAAGAAGCAGATTGTCTTGCTTATAGCCTGCCTATTCGGAAATTCTTAGCAGCTTCCAGCGACTTTACGCGTATGTTTAGGTAAAAAACAGTGTTTTTGAATAACAGATGAAGCGGGCCTTGTTGTTTTTAAGCTGCCTTCGCGACGAATTGCCGCATATGGACATCTGATTTCTGAATAACCAGTTTTCATGGCAACCTCATGCTTTCTGAAGGACATCATTCCAATAAATTGAGCCTGAATACAAACTGAGAACAGACATTCCTGTCTGAGGAGCACGCTTAATCAAAGGCAGACAAGAATGCCTACCCTCGGCTTCGCAGTGTCTTCTTCGTTATTGAATTGCTTTGGCGACAGTTTGTTTCATTTTATCTAAGCCGGTTTTTGCAACAGTTGCAGGGTCTTGCTTCCAGTACTCTTTGTTGAATAGCTCAAGCGAAAGTGTTCCTTGGAAACCGATCTTTTGTAGTGATTGGAAAATTAGTTTCATCGGAGCAACTCCATCGCCAGCGTGGACGCGATGTGAATCAGTTTGCTCTTCGCGAGGTGGTTGTGCCGGGTAATCGTTGATGTGGAAAATTTGAATCGATTCTCCAGACATCAATCGGATCCAGTCAAAACCGGAACCGCCTCGGTACAGATGATAGATGTCGGGCAGGATAGCTGCTTGCGGATGGTTGGCAGCTGTGGCTACAAAAATCGCTTCTGAAATGTGCGAAAGATTTTTAGAGGTTCCCCAGATTTCCACCTGTGGAATCACTTCCATCGAAACTCCCAGGTCCAACAAGTCGTGGTACCGCTTGGCAATCGTCAGCAGGTCTATCGAGGGAGTTTTTTGATTGCTGATACCGGCTGGTGGGGCAGCGATGCGTTTGCCTCTCAGTTGTCGGACCAAATCCATGGCCCGCTTGGCTTCTTCAAGACCGGC
>JAESQE010000660.1 GCA_016765335.1 Planctomycetaceae bacterium | reverse complement strand
CGATCGCGATGGGAGGTTGGCTCTATTATGCACTGCGTCATACCAATCGCCGTGTCTGCCTGAATGGATTTGGTGTCGGGGCCATCGTATTAGTTGTTGCAGGCCTTTCTGTGGTTGCTCCTTGGATTTCTCAAGCTCAGGAAAGTTTCCGGCTGGCAGATCATGCTCGTAAAATTAGTGATGCCGATGCACCGCTGGCAACTTTCGATTATTTTTCACCAAATCTTCCCTTTTATGCCCGACGACAAATCACACGGTTTCACTCCCCGGAAGAAATTGAAGACTATTTCCGTGAGCACCCCCAAGGCTTGCTGTGCGTACGGGAAGATCATCAGGATCGGATTGCAGAAGTACTTCCTGATCAGTTCCAGGTTGTCTTGCGGACTCGTAGGTTTTTCAGAACTCATGATGTCCTGCTTATTCAAGGCGGAACACCTCCGATACAATCTGCCACACTTCCGCAGAAAAGCACGCTGCATAAATAGTCGGTCCTGAAAAACTTTTTGGATCTAGTCTAATGGCGCAGTGGCTGGGGATTGAGGTGTTAGAATTTGCAAGGTCTTTACCTGCTCGTCTTCAAAACCTGGCTACTTGAGTCACGTATGAAGCCGAAATCCCACATCTCCTTCGAAAGAGTGAGGCGGCTGCCGAACCATTGTCAATTACGGATCATACCGTTTCTCAATCATTGCTTCTTCTTTTCTTTCTTTATGTCTTGCGATCCTCTATTTTCGCGATCTGGTTCGCTGCATCCTTGAGGTCTGGGTCTTTGAGGTTATGATACGAGGCACAACGATGTTGTGTGCTATGTGCAGGCCTTTTCATTGGGATTCAAATCGTCTGGACTATTTTGGTCCGCACAGCAGACCCTACAAAACTATCATATCGCCTCTTGCGTATTAGTTAATACAGAAAGTGAACGAGTGACTTCCTCGCACGATAATTCTGGTCCCAGGCCATTATCTTTTCAGCCTCCGCAGGGAGAGCTGGCCATTTTAGCTGGTTCAGCAAATCCTGAATTTGCCCGAGCGATTGCTCAGGAAATGGGATACCCTTTAACGCCAACAGAAACGCACACATTCAGTGATGGCAACGTGTTTGTGCGGATTCTCGAAAATGTTCGGGGACGGGATTGCTACATCATTCAGGGAGTGCATCATCCGGTCAACGAAAATTTCATGGAACTTCTGTTTTGGATCGATGCTCTCAAACGAGCTAGTGCCCAAAGCGTGACCGCGGTCATCCCTTATTTCAGCTACGCCAAAGGGGATAAAAAAGACGAACCTCGCGTTTCCATTCGGGCACGCGTTTGTGCAGATGCGATTCAGGAAGCCGGAGCTGATCGCTGTTTGATGATGGATTTGCACAGCCCGCAGATTCAAGGCTTCTTTCAAATCCCGGTCGATCATTTGTATGGTCGTTATGTTTTGGCTTCTCATATTCGCTCACTCGAAATTCCAGATTTGGTGATTTGCAGTCCTGATGTCGGTTTCGCCAAAGGAGCCTCTGCTTTTGCGAAGCTGCTGGGCGTACCGGTTGTGATTGGAAATAAAGAACGGACCGATCACAATGAAAACGCAGAAGTGTTGGAGGTAATCGGAGATGTCGAAGGTCGTAATGTGGTCATTGTCGATGACTTCACAATTTCGGGAGGCACTCTCATTTCGATGGCTGAGCTACTTCAATCGCGTGGTGCCAAGGATGTTTATGCAGCTGTTTCTCATGCAGCGATGACTCCTGCAGCTGGAAAGAAACTTGAAAACAGCCCGATCAAAAAACTGTTCACGACAGATACCATCGAACCACTGCCGACAGATTCTTGCTCGAAACTACATCTGGTCAGTGTGGCTCCGGTTTTTGCAGCTGCGATTCGTTCGATCCACGAACGAACCAGCGTCAGCATGCTTTTTGATGAATAGGCAATCAGGAACAAACAAATGGGAATCTCTATTAATTCAAATGGAGCACAGACATTCTGTGTCTGTTTCGTTTGAGTCTGCCTCAATTCAAGGCAGGCAAGAATGTCTACCCTGCGTCAGGCAATGTCTTTTTGAAATAACAGAGGTTCTCGAATGAATCTGATTGGCATTGATCTTGGCGGTGCAAACATCAAGTTGACCGACTTGAACCATCTCGCTACTTCCCTTAGTTTTCCTTTGTGGAAACAGAAAGAGAATTTGGCAGAGACGTTACGCAAGTTACTATCTGAATATCCTCGATCTGATCGCATTGCATTAACGATGACGGGCGAGCTGGCAGATTGTTTTTCGACCAAAGCAGAAGGCGTGCGATACATCACTCAAGCCGTCGTCGAAGCCGCTGGAGAAACACCGGTTTCGGTTTGGCAAACAGCGGGGGAATTTGTTTCTCCCGCTATTGCGATTGAATTTCCCTTACTCACAGCTGCTGCCAACTGGCACGCATTAGCCACCTGGTCCGCTCGGGCGACTGCCGGTTCTTCGGGGTTACTGATTGATATCGGCTCGACCACCGCAGATATTATCCCTTTAAAACAAGGGGTATGTGCCAGTGCTGGTTTGACCGACTTCGAACGTCTTCGAGCAGGCGAGCTTGTTTATACCGGCGGGAGAAGAACGCCGCTTTGCGCAGTTGCTCGCAGTGTCATGCTTGATGGGAAAGAAGTCCCGCTGGCTGCGGAGCTTTTTGCAACGACTCAGGATATTTATCAACTTCTGGATCTCTTACCCGAACAGCCCGACAGTTTTGATACCGCTGATGGACGTCCTGCCGACATCGCACATGCTTACGGACGGATTGCCAAAATGGTTTGCTGCGATGTGCACGAATTAGGAATGGATCGAATTCGAAACATCGCAGAGCAATTGGCGGAACATCAATTAGCGATGCTCAAACAAGCGACTCGCCAAGTGATCGCACAACTTTCCTATCAACCCGAGCATATTATTTGCTCGGGAAGCAGCGAATTCTTAGTCAAACGCTTGGTCAAAGCAATCCCAGCGTTGAAGGATACCGCTGTGATCTCACTTTCAGAAACGGTCAGCCCGGAAATCGCCTCTGCTGCCTGCGCTCACGCAGTAACATTTCTGGCTTACGAACGCTGTTGATCTTTATGCTGGACTGGTGAGATTGAGTCTCAGGGTGTTTGTATTTGCACTCTGTTGCCAAGCGGATGAGATCGAATATCACTTTGAAGATAACGGACAAAGCAGTCAGTTTATCGATTTCTGTTTCCGGTCATTGGACTATAATTGCCACAGGCGAACTGCAATGTGTCGTTTGATATTTAGAAAACAAGCTAAGGAGAATTTAATGAAACATACCTCAGAAGAAGTATACAATCGGCTCAATGACCAAATTCATCAGGAACTGGCTGCCTGGTACGGTTATCTTGGGATGTCAATCTGGTGTAGCAAAAACTATTTTGCCGGGTTTGCCAAGTGGTTGAATTCACAGTCTCAAGAGGAATACATGCATGCTGTGAAAATACAACAATTTTTAATAGACCGAGGTGTGCAAATTACTTTGCAGCCGATCTCGGAACCTCGCCAGGAATATAGTTCGATCACAGAAATCTTTGAAGCAGCCTTGGCTCAGGAACAATCCAACTCAAAAAGTCTCAACAGTATTTTTCAGCTTGCATTTGAAAGTCAAGCCTACGCATCGGTGACTGAGCTTCAATGGTTTATCACCGAGCAGGTCGAAGAAGAAAGAACCGCTCAAACGAATCTGGCTCACATTAAAATGGTCGCTTCAGATCCAGCTGCGGTGCTTGAACTTGATAAATCATTCGGTGCTCGTGAATCGATTTTCCCTATCCCACCAGCTTGAGTTCGCTGTCGTTTCGACATGAATTATCATCAACACCGGTTAGCTCATACGATCCCGTTCAGGGTCGTGTGAGTGCCGCAGGCACCCGAGGAATTTACCAAACAGATAACCCGTTAACAGATTATCTACCAGCAGATTCAGCCATCGTTTCGGAGGACATGGGATCACAAGGCACACCAAGATGGGTGCGAGCACCACATCCTACCAGGTGTGCTTCTATGCTTGGAGCATTTTAATCTTTGATTAACGGTGCGGTGTTTTCTTCAGTCACCAAGCCGCCGGGTAGCTCCATGATGCGCATGTTGCGGAAGTGGATTTCTCTGCCTTCGGATTCCATGCAGATGTAGCCTTTTTTGTAGGAGGCATTTCGAATTCCGTTGACGAATTTTCCGTTGACAGAAAGCTTCACCATGCCATCGACTGCGACAACAACATACTTGTTCCACTGCCCCACTCCTTTGCAGCGGTTTTCTAACGACTTGCTACGAGTGCCTCGTGGGTTATCGGGAATCGCGGTCATGCCTCCTGCTCCAAACAGTTCGCCATGCACATACGCAATCGGAGGGAGTGTGCCATCTTTGTACTTGTGCTGATTGACCCAATCAAGTTCCAGCATTTGCACTTCCATTCCTTTGGGCAATCGATTCCCTTCCGGCTTGGCGTCACTCCATAAAAATACGCCCGAGTTTCCGCCCGGTTCCATGTGTCTCCATTCAATTTCCAGAATGAAGTTTTCGTATTGACGATCTGTTCGCATCACACCGATGGGTAGCCCCGTGCAAATTAACATTCCATCTCGAACCGACCAGGTATCTGCTTCGGTGTTCACATTGACCCAGCCTGTGAGATCTTTCCCGTTGAACAGATCTTTGAAAACATGATCCTGAGCTGCAACATCTTGACCACAAAGATTGAACCCCGCGGCAACAGTCAGCAAACTGATCAGTATATTTCGAAACTTCATCAAAGCACCCTTTCCCTCGGTAATACCAAACTCAATTAATACTTGCGTGAAGCTTTCACCCGTGGCCTTGTACTGACAAGGGCTTAGGGAATGTTCAACGCGCAAACAAATATGCGAATGCGTATAATAAAACAAATCAACGAGTCTGCATACTACCATTAATGACTAACAAATTGCATCCTGGATGCTTAAATTAACCGAGCACGGACCAATCTTCGCACGTCGAACAAACATTGGTTGACTTCTTTTGGCTCTGGTGTAGATTATCCTCAGCTGCATGATTAAGCATTTTGTTTGAGGCTCTTTTTCGACTTTAGAAACGATAACACCGGATACATTATGGAAATTCCTGGACTTGGGTCAGTGATTAAAGATGACGATTTCGACTGGTACTACAGTAACCCGATGCCAATTGCATTGCTCGACGGACAGATGTGTCGAATTGCTGTGGAAGGTTACTTCGAAGATCCTAACCAGGAAGAGATCAACACCGCGATTGCAAATTTCCTGGCGATCGAACCGTCTGTCCTCAAAGATGCAGAGCCATCTATTTTCCAGCATTACAAAGACTGCAATGAAAAATTAGTTCCTGATCATCCAGATTATGTCGTGATTGAATCACCTGGCGATGTTTGGGAGCACATTAAGCCCAGCAATGANCCAATCATCAGACGCCGANCTTATGGCGATCAAGGCATTTATGTTTCGCTGGAATGTGATTGCGATTGGGCGAAAGAAAACGGCTTGCAAATCGTTTTCAAAAATGGCCTCACCGTCAATAAAGTGGGAACCTACGACGGGCATCTCAGCAACTCAGATGCCTTTGATGACGATTCGCTTGAGGATATTGTCTACCACAGCCCGGAATCTTAACTCTACTTAACTTTCAGTGAACAGCAAGAGCTGAGCCTGACTGCCCCAAATTCGCGGGTTCTCTGAATGTCAGTTCTTCTCGGACAATGCTCACATGTTTGGGAGCTTGAATACCGATTCGCACGGTGCTAGGTCCAACACGGATAATGGTGAGTTCAATTTCATCACCAATGAGCACTTTTTCGTTAGTTTTTCGCGATAAAACAAGCATGAGATAGCTCCTTCAACCAATCCTTTGAATGATAACTGNGCGATACTTTTATTCGAATTACTGATTGATCCAAACCAGTAATCTTCACCTATTTTACATATCTGGATCTATTTATCAATATTAATTTGATTAAACTAGCGTTTTCCCTAAAAAAAGAGGGCCGTGCATTAAGCACGGCCCTCTTTAGGAGACGAGAGAAACAATTTAATTTCGCGGGATGTCTTGGGAAAAAACCCCGAGACAAGCCGAGCTGATTTCGGAACCGATCGTCTTGACCGATTCCGCTGAGTCAGTCTGATTTCGTCTTATTGGCAATCATTTGGGATAACTGCCGCTTTTACAACACCGAGAATCACAGCACTAACTATTTAGTGCAGCCTTCGTCGGTACAGCCATCTGTGCAACCTTTTTCACAAACTGGAGCACAGCAGACTCGACGTTTCACAACTCGTGGCACGCACTTGGTTCGCTTAACCATGATGGTACGAGGCACACATTTGGTTTTCGTCACGTACTTGATTTCACAAACTTTATGGCAAGTGGTGTAAGGAACCAAACGAGTTCGACACTGCTTGACCATTTTGCATGTCGTGTAAGGAACTTGTCGTTTGATTGTTTCACACTTCCAGCTGCAAGTTGTGTAAGGCACTTTCTTCGTGACACAGCTTTCAACATAACGGCAAGTGGTGTAAGGAACCTTGCAACGTTTTGTTTCACAAACCGTGTGGCAGGTTGTGTAAGGAACTTTGCGAGTTCTGCATTCTTTCACATAGCTACAGGTTGTGTAAGGCACTTTTTTCATTGTTGTGCAAGGAATTCGCTCACAGGTGGTGTAAGGAACTCGTCGAGTTTTGACACAAGTCACGTATTTGGTGCAACAAACTTTCTTCTTAACAACTTTGGGGCACCAAACCTTGCGGCAAGTGAATGTTGGTGGGCAACGCACGGTCTCGACACAAGAGCCACCAGGTGTGTAGACACATTTGCATTTGCAAGGATCCCATTTCCAGCTTCCGCATCCTTTNTTGACGGTAGTCGTACAGCAGCCTGGAACACGTTCACGAATAGTTTTCCATTCGCCACAGCAAACATCGACCCAACGAGTGGTTGTGACGGGTTTGCAAACCGTGTAACAGACATCGCGATAACAGGTTTTCGTGCGAGTCTTGTAAGTGGTGCAGCACACGTTGCGATAACAAGTTTTGTAAACCGGCTTGCAGACAGTGTAGCAGACGTTGCGATAACAGGTTTTTGTCACAAGTCGTTTGACCGTGTAACATTGTTCCCGATAGCAAGTTTGATAAACCGGCTTACGTACTTTGCAGGTGACTGTACGATAACACGTTTTATAAACCGGTCGCTTGACTGTCTGGCAAACCGTACGATAGCACGTTTTGTAGACCGGCTTGCAAACTGTGTAATTTTCTCTGCGGTAGCAGGTTTTGAAAACAGTTCGAGTGCAAGGCACTGGAACCGTTACACAGCAAGTGTCATAAACAGTGACCGGGCAACAGTATTCTTTCTTTTCCCAGACGATCTCTTTGATGACTTTTGTCTTTGGTTTGCAATTCCGCCGGGCGACACCAAATCGTCCCCAAGCTCCACACGTTTCTGTTGGACAGCAATTGTAACTGTCCGCACCGCAATAAGCGGCTTCTGCTCGCTCGCCCATTGCACTTAATAATAGTGCAACGGCAGCGACAGGTATCCAGGCTGCTGACTTCATGGCTATTTTCCTCGATGTTGTACCGGTTGATTGCTTAAAATCACCGATTTCTCCACAGAAATACTGAACAAAGGCACCAGGAACAGCCCGGTGCCCCAACTGACCCATAGTCCCCATGTCTCCAATGGGGCTTTGGAGTTAACTTCGTCCAGAGTATCCCCCTATCTTTTGTATTTTATTCATTCATTCTCTGTTTCCTGTGCTGTGGGTATGCCGCATGCTGCGTAATCGGAATAGATGCCACATACGGATTCTTGTCCACCAGTACCAACTCAGCTGTTTATTGCTTCGGAATGAATCAAATCGCAAAAGTCGCTATGCTCTTTACATGTTCCATTATGGGAACCTCTGAAATTTGAAGCCCAGAGCTTCCTAAAAGACGGTTTGATCATAAAAAGTAGGTTAAACCCCCCTCTGACTCCCCCTTGCTAAGGGGGAGAACTATTTTTGGAGGCAAAGGCTTGGCATCAACCAATTAGCCTTGAATTACAGTCACAATAAAATCAACAACCATAGAGAATCATTGAGGGAGAATTGAGATGAAATATGCGATTTGCCAAGAGCTGTATGAGGGCTGGGAATGGGAAAAGCAATGTGCATTCACCGCTGAAACCGGATACACCGGCATCGAAATTGCTCCCTTTACGATTGCTTCCCGAGCAGAAGAAATAACAGCCGAACAGAGAAAACAGATCGGAAGCGTGGCTCAGGCTGCTGGGCTGGATGTGGTCGGGCTACATTGGCTGCTAGCAAAAACCGAGGGGTTTCATCTGACGACTAATGATCTGGAAGTCCAAAAAAAGACCGCTTTGTATTTTGGAGAGTTAGCCAGGCTTTGTCGTGATCTGGGCGGAAGCGTGATGGTGCTGGGATCTCCTCCACAAAGAAATTTGCTTCCCGGAATTACTCACGAACAGGCAATGAAAAATGCAGCTGCGGTCATTGAGCAAGCGTTGCCCTTCTTTGAAGAAAATGACGTTGTCCTGGCACTGGAACCCTTGGCAAGAACCGAAACAGACTTCATGCTGACTTGCGAATCGGCTTCCAATGTGATTGCGGATTTCAATAGCCCTCACATCCGACTGCATCAGGATGTCAAAGCGATGTCAGACGAATCGATTTCGATTCCTGAATTAATCACAAAGTACAAAGACGTGATCGCACACTTTCACGCCAACGATTTGAATCTTCGTGGTCCAGGCATGGGGGATGTTGACTTCCTTCCGATTTTCCAAGCCTTGAAAGATACCAACTATCAGGGATGGGTTTCAGTGGAAGTATTTGATTACACTCCAGGAGCAGAGAAAATTGCGATTGATAGTATCGAATACATGAAAAGAATCTGGGAACAGGTTAAGTGATTCAGGCACGGTGAATTAGTTCAAGTACAAAGTAGCCATGCGACATCCTGCACGAGGAATTCCGATGAAACATTTAAGAGAGCCTCTAATAATTGGTTCTCCCCCTTACG
>JAESQE010000080.1 GCA_016765335.1 Planctomycetaceae bacterium | reverse complement strand
TTGGTTACTGACCAAAAGCCAGAGTTTCGATGTAATTTAACAGCATCAATTCGGTCCGCCATGCGGACCGAATTCGAGGTTGTTTCTTCCCAATAATCAAAATTTACGGAACGCCACATTTGGTCTGCTCAACAGCCCGAAAGAAACCGAAACCGATCACACGCAAATAAGCCCGGCTTGAATTAAGTCGGGCTTATTGTATTTGAAAATCGAATTCAGTAGGCGTGTCTATTACTGCCCGTTTGCATTGCAGTTAGAAATTGCCTAGCTGATCAATTCTGGGATTGGGTGACCGTGATCCACGATTGGGGTGGGACGACCATTGAAATCTTTGATTGCAATTTTGGAGGAATTGATTCCCAGGTGATGATAGATTGTTGCCAGGAAATCGCCTGGGCCGCAAACTCGTTCGATGGAGTCTTCGCCTTTGGAATCTGTTGCACCAATAAACCGGCCTGTTTCGATGCCACCACCTGACCAAATGTTAGAGAAACCGCGTGGCCAATGGTCTCGACCGGGCTGCTTGGTCCCGGCTGGCGCACTTGCGTTACCTGCACCAGTACTTGCTTGGTAATTAATCTTAGGCGTTCTGCCAAACTCTCCTGTGACAACAACTAATATTTGCTTGTCGAGGCCTCGTTCATAAATGTCTGAGATGAGTGCAGAGACAGCTTGGTCATAATTCTTTGCACGGAACCGCATTGCATCGAAAACATGATGATTCACCGCATGGTCATCCCAATTACTGACCCGACCACATAATGGACCTTTGAGACTACTGGTGACAATATCAACCCCGGCTTCGACTAAGCGACGAGCCATTAATAGTTGTTGGCCCCAGGTATTGCGTCCGTATCGATCACGGGTTTCATCATCTTCTTTAGTCAGGTCAAATGCTTCTTTCGTTTTCGGGTTGGTCAGCAATGTCATTGCTTGCGTTTCGAATTCATCCAACGCCTGTAATTCGTTTGCCCGATCAAAAGCACGTTCGAGCTGGTCTAAATTCTGGCGAAGTTGAGAACGTCGCTGAATGCGTTGAGTTTCATCCGCATTAGACAAGCCAATATTAGGCACACTGAAATTCGGTTTATTCGGATCGCCTGTCACCGAAAACTGCGAATAAGCCTCTCCCAGGTAAGCCGAACCAGTGTAGGTCCCTGATGGCCCATTGACCGAAACATAGCCGGGCAAAGGGCTGTTACGAGTTCCACTTTTCGATTGCAGATAATTAGCAACCGACATCCAGTCGGGAAGCTTGGGCTTCGGTTTATCTCGCGTATCTGGATCACCCGACAGCAATTGCATCGTGCCAGCAGGATGACCACCGGCCTTTTGCCTCATGGAGCGCAGAACCGTAATTTTGTCTGCGATTTGAGCCTGCATAGGAAGAAGTTCAGAAAAGCTCAGACCAGGAACCTTGGTATCGATTGTACCAAACGGTCCGCGATATTCACTCGGAGCATTCGGCTTGGGATCGTAAGTGTCAATGTGCGAACATCCACCCGGTTGCCAAACCATGATGACGGATTTACGTTCTTTGGTTTCTGCCCCGGCGCTTTCGGCCTGCAATCGCATAATCCCGGGCAAACTAACGCTGGCAAAACCAGCCAGGCCCATGCGTAAGAATCCCCTGCGAGATTCGGGACCAAGACAGTTATTCAACCCTGATGCGTGAAATGGATGACTCATGGTTTCTCCGCTGATAAAACGCGAATGGTACAAGGTGTAGAAATTACGATATCGACAATATCTTTTTGTTTGGCTACAGCAGTTACAGTTTTAAGATTTTTTTCAGCAGTTTTGACTTTAGCAATGACTTGTTTATGTTTTTCAGAAGCGTTTTGAGCAGTTGATTGTACACGCTCTTTTTCTTCGGCAGTCACCATTTTGGCTAATTTCGCTAGATCCTTAGATTCAAGCTCTAACGCAGCGGCCTGTTCTTGAAGTTGCTTCAATTCCTGCTCAGCCTTGGCAACTTCCTTCACATTGTGGCGATATTTTGCGACTGCTTTTCCATAGAAAGCAATTTGGTATACACCCGCAGGTGTTTTCAATGCAGCTAGATCCAGAACGACTTCGCCGGTTTTGCTTTTCAATGCGAGGTCAAATGTAGGTACTTTGCCAAAGCCCGCACAAAAAGTGCTCAAAGTAATGTTNGCCCCTGAATGCTCACAGCGTGAGATGAGGGTCAATGGTATCGTCAGTTTTTCACCAACTCGTGCTTCAAAAACATTTTTATCCGTTGGAACAATTGTCAGTGTAGCTAATTCATCTCCGCAGACAGAAATTGGGACCGCGGTCACTAAGCGAGGACTAGGGATTTCAGAAGTTGCGTTAGGCACTGGCCACTGCATCGAAGCAAGAAAACAGTTTCGTGTCACTTGCTTTCCTTCAATGTCTGCTTTGCCGAATAGTTTAGCATTCGAGACACCACGTGGTGCATCAGTAGCAGCGGTAACGAGCAAGATGCCTCGCTGTTTCCCCGCTGGAATTTTCACTCCGGTAGCAACCACACCTGCGGGTAGACCTTCCATGCTGAGAGAAATATCGCCATTGAATCCATCACGNCGAACAACAACAACTTCAATTGCCATCGTGGAACCACCCCGTAAAGCAAGGGGTTTCGATAAAGCGTTGCGATCACCATTTCTCAAATTCATATGCAGTGCCCAACCGACAACAGAAAAATCAGGCTGAGCTTTGCGGAGAATTAATCGATATCTATTATCGGGATTACTACGAGTACCACCAAACAAATCAGTAATTTGCAACCGGTGCAAACCATCCTGTTTAATTACAATTTTTCCGTTGATATCACTCGAACCCGCGTTGTAGGGAGGGCCATCGTAGGAATACCCATTGCTGGAAACCTTTATCGGACTGGCAATGTCATTCAATTCTGCAACATCGGTAAGAACTTCCTGCCCCTTGTCTGTCCCGACATGTTGAACAAAGACCGAAGGATCTGTCTTCAAACCTAATCGCTGCGAAGCAACTTCAACCCACCAGACTTCGCCTTTTTTCGCATTGAAGTGAAACACATCCACATCTGCGGCTGGATAAAATTGCCCTGTAATATCAGCAGGAAGCGTAATTGTCTGAGCCTGCTCGATCTCGTTATTAGGTTCAATTTCGGCTTGAACAGAATCATCCGTCAATCCGACTGGAGGCCATGAGAATGAATTCACTTGTTTGATAGAAGGTAACCGCGAAATCGAAGCTTTCTCGTCGGTCAACTGCAAAGCCAAGCGATAAAAATATGGCGATCCCCCTTTGTAAGTCAAATCATGAACCTTAACAATATAGCTGGCAGATTCAGTCACATGAAAATCAATCACACCGCCACGCCGTTCGACCAATAAGTCGTTACCATCTGCATCTGACAAAATGATAACCGGTTGCATCTTAGAATCGATTCCCTTCGCTGCACAATCGATAATAATTCGTTGTCCTTTTTCGGCTGGGAATGAATAATAGTTAATCGCCTGCGCGGTCATCACTGCATTACAAATGGTATCAATCACAAGAGGTTTGGCAGTTTCAATTGTGATGCTTGGTTTATCCAAAGTAACTTCCGGAAGCGTGCCAACAGAAAACACACGGCAAGACGAAACTCCTAAGCGTGTCATCACCCAGGCTTCATAAACACCGGGCGAGCAGCCAGCTGCAATCGTCACGGTGAATTTCTTATCAACAACATTTCCCTGACTATCAACAACTGGAGTTGCAGTAATTTTTGGAGAGGAAAAGTTTAGAGATTCAATATCCTCTAAATAATCACCGGATATTTTTACTTCAACAGTTTTACCTGATTGCACACCCATCGGAAACATTGTTAGCAAACGAGGTGCAGGCAAGATGACTGACTGTGCTTGAAGACTTGATTCATTAATATTGATCCCCAAACTGATAACGGTCATCAGCATCAGTGTGCGGATCAAAGCACGTTTTCCAATACCAAGCTGGCTGGCTGGCAGCGTAGATTGGGATGTATTAATCCGAGAGTAGAAGCGGGGTTCATTTTGCATATCACAATAATCCTGCACAGGGGTTTGAGGCCTGAAGTTTGTATCGATAGAGTTCTTTTGGAAACCTCTGAGAATTAAAATCCGGAGTCTGATAAAACTATTTTATCGTAATGAGAATAGTTATAAACCCCCTCTAACTCCCCCTTCGTAAGCGAGAGAACAAATATGAGAGGTTCGCTTTAGTGATGAAACATAAACTCTTTAGTGTTAATTAATGCCCAGATCAAATCTTGCCAATTTTGTTGAGCGGCTTTTGCTGAAGGCACATCCTGACCTTTTGAATCTTTGAGCGGAGCCTTCAAATAGTCTATCGCGAATTTCAATTCCGATTCACGCGGGGGACGAGAAAATGCTACGAGGTATAATTCATTGATTTTTTCTTCATCGCTGCGTTTATCTTTCAATAGATTTGCTGCTCGACCACTGGAAAATGCCAACTTACTTTTCAACTCGGCTGAGTTAATGAAATACAAACTTTGTGATAAACCTGATGACTGCACCCGTTCGCATTCACACACGCTGGTGCTGTTGGGTCTGCCAAACACTTTTAAGAAAGCAGAAGATTTATTGTAGCTGTTATCCGGCAAAGCAATGGCACGGGTTCCAGCCGGGAGGTTGGCAAACCGAGTTGTTGCTCCAGTTAAATCATCGACCGCATCTAACATCACTTCGGCTTGCATCCTGCGAGGATAAAACCGTGAATAGTTTTGCACATCAACTAGATTATGTTCATTCGGAACCGCGGATAACTGATACGCATGGGAACTGGTAATTACTCGAACCAGTTCCTTCAGATCGAAGCCACTGCTGATGAAATGAGCTTCCAATGCTGCCAGCAATTTAGGATTCGTAGGAGGATTCGTATCACGAATGTCGTCTTCAGGTTCAATCAGACCGCGTTTGAAGAAGTGCTTCCAGTATCGATTAACCAATGCTTTGGCAAAGAATGGATTTTCTGGCGCACTCATCCACTTTGCTAATCGTAATCGTGGATCTTCTCCAGCGGGAATCTTTCCAACATCATCTCCCAGCGCAACTGGAGTTAACATCACACCACTTCGAACATTTTTGGCTTTTGCGATGCCACGTTTATGAAAAATCAAATCTTCGCCGGCAGTGGCAGTCGGTTTGCGTCCTATTTGATTAAAAAATGCTGCAAAGCTGTAATAATCGTCTTGGCTCCAGCGTTCAAACGGATGATGATGACACTGAGCACACTGCATCCTTACGCCTAGAAACAGCTGCGCGATATCCTCCAACTGATTTTTAGGATCCTTAACTCGCTTGTACCACGCAACGGGAGGATTTTCGACAATTGTCCCAGTGGCAGCCAACAGCTCTCGCACAATTTGATCATAAGGAACATTGGTCAGAAGACTGTCTCTCATCCAGGCATGAAATGCGAAGTTTGCAGTCATGTCGCTGGTTGCATCTCGACGGTTTTTTAGCAAAGGCACCCACTTACTGGCGAAGTAATCTGCGTATTGCGAGCTTCGCAACAAAGCATCTATTTTCTGATCTCTTTTCGCGAGATTTTCATCAGCTAAGAATATTTTCGTCTCTTCAATTGTCGGTAACCGACCAGCGATATCTAACGAAACTCGTCTTAGAAAAGTTGCGTCATCACATACTGCTGAAGGTGGAATGCCAATTTCTTTTAGATTCGCAAAAACATTTTCATCCACAAAGTTTCGAATTTCAGGCAAGTTATCAACTGGAACTCCTAAGGGAACCGATGCAGTAAAGACTGCAACCCGTCCTTGATAACGAACCATTACCGCAGCTTTGCCTGGGATATCTGAAACTCGCACTAAACCAGCTTCACTAACCTGCGCCATCGCTTCGGTGTTGGATTCATAAAGTGCCAGCGGAGTTACGTCACGAATGCTTCCGTCTGAATATTTTGCAACCACTTGAAGTTGCTGTTCACCACCACGTTGAACAAGCCCAGAAGCAGGCTCAACTTCTAAGCTTATAAATTCCGGATCAGCATCGATACTTAGCTGCATGCCCTGCTCAATCCAGCGGCGAATCACTTCGTACTCAGCAGACCCCTGAACCAATCGTGTCCCGCCCCCATGAGAGACTTTTCCCGATCCCTTAGTCAGTATCAGACTTTGACCAGGAGAAGCTGGAAACACGCGACGACCACGATCTTGCAGCACAATACTTTCGTAATCATCATCAGTTTCAAAGCCCAGCAATGATAACTGAAAACCATTCTGGCCTCCTCCTGCTTTTGCATGGCAGGAGCCGCCATTACAACCAGCTTTTGTAAGCACTGGAACAACGTGATTCACGAAGCTGACAACCGAATCGTTATCAGCTGCATGTAATTGTCCACACACAGATGTTGTGAATGCAGACAGTATAATGACTGCATTCAGGCTCATCTGTTTGAGGCGTGTTAAGACACCACGAGCTATCAAATTGGATGACACTCTATTCATGGCAGGTACTTCAGGCGAGGAACAGCAAGGTGGGTACGGCACGAAGTTGGTCACACATAGGATGTGTCCGATGCTTCACCGTATATAAAACTTAGTTTTAGATTGGCTTACGGATAAGGATCTGTCAACCCTTTTTGTCTTGTGGTATACTCGATTGTTCAATTTTACGAATACAACGGTTCGTCTGTTTCGCTTCAAATTGACCACAACAACGACACCGGGAAGTATCCATACGAACACAATCCGCAAGGTCATTGCATCCCCTTAATGGAGTATCGACCCGTGTTACCAATCTCACTGCCACAATAAACGGAAACATATTTCAAACAGGAATGTGGAGACAGCACTGCGGCACAACCTATCATCTGACTACAGGGAACATCTGTCAATTGGTCCTCCCCCTTACGAAGGGGGAGCTAAAGGGGGTTTTTGAACTGTTTTTTATAACCAAACGGTATTCGAGAACCTCTGGGGTTCAATCAATAGAGGTTCCCTACTAGTACTCGGAGATCTTTTTGATTCAATATTGAAACAGATGCCAAGAAAATATTATTGCCTAAAGAAAACATTAACCGTAAAATGACGATTCTATCTTTACCATGCAGGACAGCTCAATTATCATCTGGTAATCGTATATTGTTCAATCATCAATAACTTTACCATACTCATTCCATTTTATTTTGCAGTGAGGAATTTTGAGTGCTAACTCTCTTTGATCGTCAAACGATGTCCCATTGTGATGGAATTTCGCGTCGTAACCTGTTGCAAGTTGGCTCTCTGGGCCTGGGTGGTCTTGCGTTGCCGCACATACTCAAAGCAGAAGCGAACGGATCGGCAAAACGAGAACAGTCTGTCGTCATCGTCTATCTGCCTGGCGGACCAACTCAGCACGAAACATTTGATCCAAAACCAGATGCCCCGTATGAAGTTCGTGGTTCGTTTGCACCAATCAGTACAAAGATTCCTGGAACTCAGTTTTGCGAATTGCTTCCGAAACTTTCGAGTATTGCAGACAAGTTTTCGGTTGTCCGGTCGCTGGTCGGTATGGAAAATCGACACGAATCATTTCAGTGTTACACCGGTCGCGCCGGAGGACGTAGCGAAGATAAAGAACCGGGTGGCGGCTGGCCCTCATTTGGTTCGATGGTCTCTAAGTTACTTGGTAACGGTGCCGATGGAATGCTGCCGTA
>JAESQE010000079.1 GCA_016765335.1 Planctomycetaceae bacterium | reverse complement strand
ATCCTTAATGATGCAGCTTGGATTTTAGAGCGATACATTGGACACGAACCGAACGTCGCTGATCGTCTCCAGAAAATCCTCAAACATACTCGGGATATTAAACAACGTATTCAACACGCAGGGGAATCGATTGCTCCCGAGGGTTCTCATCCTATTTTGTCCCCCAAAGATGAGCATCCTAAGCTGAAAAACAAAAGAATCCTTGTTGTTGATTCTGATGAATCGGTTCGCAGAGCAGCTCACGAATTGCTGGGCCGGTATGGCTGTCACGTGGAAACGGCTCATAATGGTGAAGAATCGTGGCTGATGCTCAAGAGTTCCCATTACGATACAGTCATTGTTGATATTCGATTAACAGACATGACCGGGTTTGATTGCTTTTGTAAAATGCGAGAAATTCATTCGCATCTTCCCGTGATACTACTGACCGGATTTGGCTACGATCCTTCACATTCGATTGTCAAAGCTCGCCAAATGGGCTTAAAATCGGTGCTTTACAAGCCATTTCGTCTCGATCAACTGCTTAGTGAAGTAGAAAATGCAGTCTCTCCGCCACCAACCGCGGGGGAATCGATGGCTCCTACTCAATAGAACATAAGTAGTCGATCCTGAAAAACTCACCCGGGTGGGAGCAGGAGTTTCTGAATTTGTTAGCGAAACCCGGGAGGGTGACGCGACTGCGGAACCAGATTGTGCATTCACTGATTTTCTTCGTGTCTTTGAGTCTTAGTGGTTCCTGTTTTTTACCACCAAGTCACTAAGACACAAAGAAAGAAAAGAAGAAACAATGATTGAGAAACAGTTCCGTAGGCTGTGCCTGACGAAATGAGTGATTGTGATTTGTTGATCAGATTTTCAGAATTGTTGACGGATTGTATTACGACAAAAAATGTTCAAACATTGGCCATGCAACCAACGTCAGGCACAGCCTGACCGACTTCATTCCAGAGCTTCTTGAATACAATTTGGTTATTAAAACCCCCTCTAACTCCCCCTTGCTAAGGGGGAGAACCAATTTTCAGAGGTTCCCTCAATTACGAAACAAGAGAGCTGAATATGTCACAGGAATTTCCTGAATCTGGTGCGCTGGTCGGCTTGGACTACGGTTCGAAACGTGTCGGTATTGCAATTTCGACGCCGGATCAAAGTATCGCCTCTGCTTTAGAGACTCTGCATCGCTCGAAGCCTGCCCAAGATGCCAAAATCCTCTGTAAGATCTGCAAAGAATATCGCATCCAAGGACTGGTTGTCGGGTTGCCCGTACATATGAGTGGAGACGAGGGCGAGAAGGCAAAAGAGGCTCGTACGTTTGCGAAATGGGCGAGTGAATCGACCAATCTTCCTGTTACATTCTGGGACGAACGTTTCACAACTACCATGGCAGTCAATCACTTACGTGAATCGAACGTGAAGCCCTCGAAACGCAAACAGCACCTGGACAAACTGGCTGCCCAGTTCATGTTGCAGGCCTATTTAGATTCGGATAATCGAGAATCAGTACCATCGGCATTGTAAGTTTTTTACTTTAGCCCTTTTTTACATTTCGTCTGGACAGCATTGTCTGAATGCCATATCACTCCCCTTCATACCTTTCGTATTGCTCACACCTTTCCCTTTCTTGGTGAGCAAACAAAATTCCTACCTTTATATTATTCCTATCTAGTCACTTTCACATGATGTGATTGTGCGGAGAACTTTTGCATGGATGCTTCTTCAGGATCGTTGCGCACTTTTTTGCATCGAAATCTGAGCTTAATCTTCCCGGTGCTCTTCATCAGCTCCATTCTGGTGATTATTGCGCCTATGCATCCGGCGTTATTGGACCTGCTTTTGGCATGCAACATTACGGTAGGGGTCGTTATTTTGATGACCACTATTCACGTCAAGCAGCCTCTCGAATTCAGTGTCTTCCCTGCACTATTACTGGGAACAACACTTTCCCGCCTTGTATTGAATGTTGCTTCGACTCGTTTGATTCTTTCGGGAGCTTCCACCCGAGGGACCGAAGCAGCTGGGGGCGTGATTCAGGCGTTTGGTGAATTTGTCGCTGGTGGCTCGCCCGCCATTGGTGTGATCATCTTCATTATCCTGATTACGATTCAGTTTATGGTTATCACAAAAGGTGCAACTCGAATTGGTGAAGTTGCTGCTCGGTTTGCATTNGACGGAATGCCCGGCAAGCAGATGGCAATTGACGCCGATTTGAATGCAGGCCTGATTACTCAAGAACAAGCAAAAACTCGTCGCGAAGAAGTTTCAGCACAAGCCGACTTTTANGGAGCCATGGATGGTGCTGGTAAATTCGTGCGAGGCGATTCGATTGCCAGTATTATTATTACGCTGATCAACATCATCGGCGGATTATTTATTGGAGTCGTACAAGAAGGCATGACCTTCATGCAGGCGGTCAACATCTTCACGACGTTGACAATTGGTGATGGCCTGGTGACACAAGTGCCTGCATTTCTGATTTCGCTGGCAGCCGGTTTGATTGTTACTCGAACAAGTGGAAAAAGTGATTTGTCTGCTGATGTGATTAGCCAATTATTCCGGCATCCTGTGGCAATGTATCTCTCGTCAGCTTTTTTAATCTCTTTAGCATTCACCGGATTACCAGCCGCCCCGATGCTGACACTAGGCATTGGCTTGGGGGCAATTGGCCTGTTTCTGCATACTACGCAAAAAAATCAAGTGGTAGAAGAAGAACAGAAACAGCAGCAAGAAGAAGAGGAACAAGCCAATCCAGAACCAAGCCCCGAAGATCATTTGCTTGTCAATCCGATGGAACTCGATCTAGGTTTAGGACTACTTGCGTTAGCGGATCCTGCTCGTGGGGGTGATTTACTTGATCGTGTCACTCGGGTCAGAGACCGAATTGCTCAAGAACTGGGGATCATCATGCCCAAAGTNCGAATTCGAGATAACATGAGGCTCAAGCCAAGCGAGTATCAGATAAAAATTCGCAGCGTACCTGTTGCCTGGGGAGAAATTCATTCCGATAAACTGCTGGCAATTGACACCGGTATGGCCAGCGGAGAAATCCAGGGGATTGAAACCATTGAACCGGCCTTTGGCCGTCCAGCGAAATGGATCGAAACGGTGTATCGCGAACGGGCAGAGATGCTTGGGTTCAGTGTCGTGGAACCCTCTGCGGTGGTCCTTACACATCTGACTGAAATTGTCCGAGAACACAGCGGCGAGTTACTTTCCCGTCAACAAGTTCATGAATTACTCGACCATCTCAAAGAGACATCGCCGATGGTGGTCGAGGAATTAATTCCCGATGTGCTACGAGCTTCGCAGGTACATCAGGTATTGGAGAATTTGCTGGGAGAACGGGTGCCTATTCGGGATCTGGAAACGATTCTGGAAACTCTTTCCGACTACGCAGACCGCACAAAAGATTTAGCGATATTAACCGAATACGTTCGTCACTCTCTGGCTCGCACAATCTGCCAGCAATTTAGAGACAACAACCGGACATTGCATGTGATTACGCTTGACCCAAGGCTCGAAGATATTCTAGCTGCAGGATTCGAATTTGGTGAACGTGGGATGGTCATTAAGTTGTCGTCCCAGGT
The DNA here is from genome assembly GCA_016765335.1 of Planctomycetaceae bacterium. Classification (GTDB taxonomy): domain Bacteria; phylum Planctomycetota; class Planctomycetia; order Planctomycetales; family Planctomycetaceae; genus Rubinisphaera. Next base: position 2,069 of record JAESQE010000079.1, on the reverse strand, counting down.
GAGTGAAACAATTACGCTGGGATTGGCAACCGAATTGGAAAAACTGGTGAAATCCGGTCGTCCGCCCGTTGTGATTTGCAGCCCTCAAGTTNGATCTGGTCTGAAACAAATTACTTCTTCAGCGTTACCCAAATTGGGCGTGATGAGTTTGAATGAAATTACACGTGATACCCAGGTAGAGGCACACGGGCAAGTTAGTGCAGACATTCTTGCAGTCGCTGCCAACAGGCCACAAACCAATGCCAACCCCGGTCAACACCCCAAAACACAACAAGCCACCTAAGAGTCAATATTTAGGAAATTAAGGATTGATTGATGCCTGACATCAAAACATTTCGTGCAGAAACAATGAGCGAAGCCCTCGATCTGGTCAAACAGGATCTTGGCTCCGATGCACTGATTATGCACACACGTCAAATTCCGATCAAATCTCTGCTCCCCTGGCAAAAAGGGAAAACGGTTACAGAAATCGTCGCAGTACTGGCGGAAGAAGAACCGGTCAGTTCGCCACAAAGCATGGCAACTGCACCGGCTGAACAAACTGCTCGGCACATTCCACAGGAATCACGCTACGAAAACAAATCTGAGACCAAGCATGAATTATTACGCGAACTGACAGCTTCTCGATTTGCTCCTGACCATTCCGATCGACTCAGATCAAACCAGGCGAGCATTGAAGCTTTAAAAAATCAACAGATGACACAACCCCCAATTCAACCGAAGACCGTTGAAGCAAATTTCGTTGAAGCTACTCAGAAAGTCTATGACCAAAGTGAATCGGCAAAGCTTGAAAAACTTGTCACCGAACGGCTCGACGCGTTGCAGAAAATGATCGAAAATTTAACGCAACAGGTTCAAGCGGGNGCTTCTCCAAATATCCCACCAGAATTGTTTGAAGTTTATACGGAGCTGATCGATTCAGATATTGAAGAGGAATTGGCCCGTGAACTAATCACACGACTAAGACACCGCTGTTCTCAGGAAGATTTGCAAAACCCGGATCATATTCGTTCCTATCTACTCGGGATGGTGGAATCTCAAATCAAATGCCAGGGTGCAATCCAAGTCACTCCTGGTCAACAAAAAGTGGTCGCTTTAGTCGGACCAACTGGCGTGGGAAAAACAACAACCATCGCCAAGCTCGCTGCCAATTTTCGATTGCGGGACAATATCCGCATGGGCCTGATCACAGTAGACACTTATCGCATCGCAGCTGTCGAACAATTACGAATCTATGCAGATATTATTGATCTGCCCATGAAGGTTGTTACCTCAACACGCGAAATGAAACAAGCCGTTGAAGATCTTTCAGAAATGGATCTGATTCTCATTGATACAGCAGGACGCAGTCCGCAGGATGATCTTCGTATTCAGGAACTCAAATCCTACCTATCCGAAATCGTTGTTGATGAAGTCCATCTCGTACTCAGTGCAACAACCGGATACCGAAACCTGAAAAAAACCGTCGAGAAGTTTTCTTCGGTCAATCCGACAGCGGTCATCTTCACAAAACTCGACGAAGCCCCGGGGTTAGGATCACTTGTGAATGTCTGTGGGAAACTTGGGCATTCACTCAGCTATCTGACAACAGGTCAGAATGTCCCCAACGATATCGAACCAGCAGATTTAACACGCACTGCAAAACTGGTCTTAGGATCTGAGCAAGTAGAAATATGAGCTAAGACCACATCCGTATAAATTAGTTTCACAAAACAAATCTTATTTAACACTCACGATAAAACTATGAGTTCATCACAAACAGACCAAGCCTCTGCACTACGTTCGTTGATCGACCAAGCTCGAATCATCAGTTCGCACGCCTCGATTCCAAGCAATGACGATGTATCGAGTGCTACGACTGGCGAAACGAATCTCAAATTGGCTCGTTCAATCGCAATTTGTAGTGGAAAAGGTGGTGTCGGAAAATCTCTTTACGCATTGAATCTGGCGATCGCATTAGCAAAAGAGAATCAAAAAGTATGTCTGCTTGATGCGAACTTAGGGCTTGGAAATCTTGACTTACTTTGTGGCTTGAATGGGTACTGGAATCTGTCTCATGTCTTGGCAGG
>JAESQE010000078.1 GCA_016765335.1 Planctomycetaceae bacterium | reverse complement strand
TTACGGTGCCTCTTCCTGGCGTTGTTGAGATTCGTAAGTGAGAAATCCGAAGTCGGTCTTGGCTTGAAAAGAGATTCTCGACTATAAACGCAGCAATATTTGAGTTACTTATATTTTATCTGTTTGAATCTCAACAACGCCAGGAAGAGGCACCGTAAGTCTTTTTGTACAAGCATGTTACGACGAGCTTCCAGCAGGTGCAGCATCCTCATCATCATTTCGATCTTCCTTTGTGGATCAGGCGATGAAAGTTTTACTCCAAGGTCTGCCAGGACACAATTTATCCGTGCATAATGGATTGAGCTTAGTTTACAATACGATGAGGAGTATCGCCCTACTGTTTAAATACGTGACTTTATAAGTTGTTTTCTGGAAGCGTGTTGCAGCCGAATCGCCTTGCCCTGGACGTGGCCTAGTGTTCACTTGGGATACTGACGTAACGCAAGTGGACCGACCTGCTATCTGAGTGTATGAAGTATTTGAGAGATATTTTCTTTTTATCTGAGATTGAAAAGTAACATTTATTATTGCTGTACGACTGATAGTTGGGGAGATCCTGTTATGAACCTATACTAGATTTTTATGAGAAGAGCAAAGGCGGCAAGATTGTGGGGGAAAGTGAAGCACATCAAGATGATTTGCACGAGAAATTTTTGTTGGAATTCACAAAAATTCGTAAGCCGCTTTACGCTTATATCTTTTCGCTGCTCCCGAACCGTGATGATGCTGAGGATGTTTTTCAACGCACCAGTCTGATTCTTTGGCGCAAGATAGATCAGTTTGTTCAGGAAGGAAGTTTTTTTTCCTGGTCGTGTGGAGTCGCCTTTTATGAGGTCAGGAATTTTTTGCGTGTCACGTCAGGAAAACGCTTACAGTTTCGTGATGAGTTCATTCAGCAACTTGCTGACGAGCGGGGAGCTTCATTAAACAATCGTGATCAGCGTTACCCGGCATTGCAAAATTGTTTACAGAAACTACAGAAAAAAGATCGAGAATTGATCGATCAAGTATATAGCACATCCGATTCCATTCAGGAGTTAGCTGAGCTCAAAGGAAAAGCAGTGCAATCCCTTTATAACCGCCTCAATTTGCTTCGAGGCCAATTAGCAGAATGCATTCAACGGCAAGTTACCCTGTTGGGGGAATCGTCATGAGCAAACAACAGAATTATCAGGAACTGTATCAGCTGATCGGGTCGCTTTGCAACGAGACAATCACTTCTGCTCAGCACGAGCAGTTGCAGGAAATATTGTCGAAAGATGCTGCGGCTCGACATATTTATTTTCAGTATCTTGATTTGCATTTGGAACTAGGGCAATTACAGACAGAGGATAATCCTGAACTGCCCAACTTCGTTGAACCTATCGCGTCTAAGAGAATAGTTGAAAAACGTACTTCTATGATCGGAAATCAATTTTCTTGGGTTGCAAGTCTTACGTTACTTGCTGCAATCGTGGTGGCAGTTGGTATTTCAATTGATAATCAGAATCCGATGCCTGCTCCGGTTGTTGAAAACAAGCAGGTTCAGCCAGCACCTCAAGAGAATCTATTTCCTACGGTTGTGCAAACTTCACAGATTCGATTTACCGAAGGCGGAGCGACCTTACGGGTGGGGACACAATTGGAGAAAGATCAGCAATATGCCTTGGTCGAAGGAGAGCTTCAACTTTTGTTTGCCAGTGGCGCAGAAGTGATTATGGAAGGCCCTGCAATATTTGTCGCCAAAGGTGGCGAGTCTCTCACAGTCGATTATGGAGCTTGCTCTGTTTATGCACCTGAAGGTGCACAGGGATTTGTCGTCAATACACCGCTTTCGAAGGTGGTTGATTTAGGAACTCGGTTTTCAGTGAAAGTTCATGAAGGCGGCGAAACGGACGTGCAAGTTGTGGAAGGGGAAGCGGTAGTTCATCCGGCGCAATCAACAAATTCATCCGAAGTACAGGCATTGCAATTGACTCAAGGGATGGCGAAGCGGTTTACTCAGGTTGATAATCTTGCTGTGAAGGAAATCCGGTTTGATCAATCCAGGTATGCCAAGCATCTGCCGGATCGTGTTGTCGCTTACACAGCTTCGGCTGGGAAGCATGATGGCTGCGAAGATTTAACGAGTGTTACTGTTCAACGTGGGGGCAAGCAGTATGAATACCAGACAGAGGAATTGATTGGTGTCAAAGTGACTTATTTCAATGGCTTGGAAAATACACACTGCATGACAACAGCTTTGAATGATCNTGATCCGTTGAAGCTTGGAAAGTCTCGTTTGAGCCTGCTGGAATCAGATCGTTCCTTGATGACCGGTCTAATCAACCCTGGAGGTTCGGAAATAGCATTAACGGCAGATCCTGTGATGAACTCTCCGGAAATTCCAGGAGTGCCCAATACGCCTGGAATGGCTGTGCGATTTCAGCAACCGGTAGTGAACGGTCCTGGCCCCGATGTCGTACTGTTCGATTTGCATATTATTGTGCATCCTGTTTATGGAGATCCGTTTCACGTTAGCCCCGTTCATTTTAGACCCGGCTTGCAGTCTCATTCGATAGACAAGTTTCAGATCAATCTGTCCTCAGCGGAGGCGTTACTGCTCGATAAGTTCATGCTTTATGCATTCAAAAATAAGATTCAATCGTTAGATCAGCTCGCGACTTTAGAAGTTGATGGCCGTGCTTTGCATGTTGTTCGGGCCAAAGCGTTGGCAACGGGAATTGATTTATCGGATTTAGGATATAAGGAAGGGGAAACAGTTGAAGAACTGTTTATTCAGGATGGTTTGGGAGAAGGAGGGAATATTGATCCCGTGTTTATTGCAGGTCTTCCCCGTTGCAATCCGTCTGCCATTAAAAATGGTAGCGAATAAGATTCATGTTTTATGATCTGAACAGGTAGGATATTTGCAGTGTTCAGTGAGTTCTTCCGAAGAAATAATTTACCAATCCTCCTTTACCATGACAGTTCAGGAAAAAAAATGCTTTATACAAGTACGGAAAAAAATTTGAGATTTGACTTGAATTCTGGGAAAAACACGATGGGTTTCGCTCCGAAGTCCAAGTGAATTGCTTTGACTTCTCCCTTGTGGGTAACAGGATCTCTTGAGATAATAAACTTTTGTGCTTTGAATTTATGTTTTGACTGACTTAGGACATGATTATGCGTGTTAACATTCCAGCAATCGCGATGCTTTTATTGGGCGTCTTGAACGTTTCGCTGTGCCATGCTGAAGATAAGAAAACTTCGCCAAGCAAGGAACAGGTTCATTTCTTCGAGACAGAAGTTCGTCCTGTTTTGGCGATGCACTGTTATAAGTGTCATGGAGAAGAGAAGCAAAATGGAGAATTGCGAATTGATTCACTTGAAGCCTTATTAAAAGGTGGAGAAAGCGGCCCCGCGATTGTGCAAGGGAAGCCGGAAGAAAGCTTGCTTGTTGAAGCGATCAATCATGAATCGTTCGAGATGCCCGAACAAAAACTGGACGACAAAACAATTGGCATCTTAACTCGATGGGTTCGCATGGGAGCAGTCTGGCCAGCCAGTAACAGCAAGCAGTTTGACTGGACAGCCAAGCCTCAAATGAAGNTCACAGAAAAAGATCGTTCTTTCTGGGTATTCCAGCCGGTCAAAACTCCTCNCGTACCTGCTGTTGCTGATCCTCGCTGGTCAAAGAATCCAATTGATCAATTTATTAAACACAAATTGAAACAGGCTGGTCTTGAGCCTGCACCACAGGCTGATCGTTTAGTGTTGATTCGGCGGGCAAGTTTTGATTTGATTGGTTTGCCTCCCACGCCAGTTGAGGTCGATCAGTTTCTTTCTGATAAAGATTCAGATGATGTTGCGTTTGCCAAGGTGGTTGATCGATTACTCGAATCAAAGCATTACGGAGAACGCTGGGGTCGGCATTGGCTCGATTTGGTTCGCTATGCAGAATCTGACGGATTCAACCAGGATGCTTATCGTCCGACCGCTTGGAGATATCGCGACTATGTTGTTGATTCGTTCAATGCAGATAAGCCGTATAATCAATTTGTGATGGAGCAAATTGCAGGAGATGAAATCGCACCGGACGATCCGCAAGCACAAATCGCAACCGGTTATTTGAGGCATTACATTTACGAGTACAATCAACGCGATGCTCGCACGCAATGGGATGACATTCTCAATAACGTCACCGATACAACAGGAGAGGTCTTTTTAGGATTTGGAATGGGCTGCGCTCGCTGTCACGATCACAAGTTTGACCCGATCACGCAAGAAGATTACTTTCGCTTAAAAGCGTTTTTTGCTCCGATGATGCCTCGGGATGAAGTTGTGATTGCAACAGTAGAGCAGAAGGCGGAATACAACAGCAAGCTGAAAGTCTGGGAAGAGAAAACGGCTGATTTGAGAGCTAAAATTGATACGTATCTAAAGTACAAGCTGAAAACGGCAGCTGCCAGTCAGGTTAAAATGTTTCCTCCAGATATCCAAGTCATCATGAATAAGCCAGAGGAACAACGAACCACGCACGAAATGCAGCTTGCTTATTTGGTAAACCGCCAGGTAAAGGATAAAATCGCTGCTTATCTCAAAGGGATTGCAAAACAAGAAAAACACAAAGAATATAATGACCTAGTTAAAGAGTTGGCTACTTTTAAGGAGTTGAAGCCGAAACCTTTCCCGACAGCTCCAGGTGTTTCAGATAATTCAAGCCAAGCTCCGGTGACATCAATTCAGACAGGGCTGCATGCAAAAGATATTTTGCCAGGGTTTCTTTCGATATTGGAACCTACTCCTGTTTCCTTGACCGCGACTTCTTCCAAGCAGTCAACAGGCAGACGCACAGCTTTGGCTCGTTGGATTACCAATCCGGACAATCGTGTCTCAACTCGCGTGATTACCAATAGAATTTGGCAATATCATTTTGGAGAAGGGCTTGTTTCCACTTCAAACGATTTTGGTCACTTGGGAGAACTTCCCAGTCACCCGGAATTGCTGGATTGGTTGACCAACGAATTTGTGCAGCAAGGCTGGAGTTTCAAAAAGATGCATCACTTGATTATGAATTCTGCAACCTACAAACTCTCAGCCACGCATCAGGCGTCTGAGCAATGTATGCAAAAAGATCCTTCAAACAGGCTGCATTGGAGACGGGATATTCGCCGATTAAATGCAGAACAAATTCGAGATTCTACCTTAGCGGTCTCTGGTGGTTTGCTTCCGGAAATTGGCGGTGCAAGTGTTAAAGGAACTGTGAATCGTCGTAGTATTTATGTCATTTCGAAAAGGAATGTTAAAGACCCTGTGTTAGGGGCGTTTGATTTTGCAGGCGGAATCACAAGCACTTCCAAGCGAAACGTGACAACAACACCGACTCAATCGCTGCTGATGATCAATGGCAGCTGGTTGCTGGCGCAAGCTGGCACGATGGCTAAACGAATCGAAAACATCGAGAAGAATGATGTGAAGCAAATCACTTTGGCATACCGACTGGTTTATGGTCGATCTCCATCCGAGCAGGAGCAGCAGCAAGTACTTTCGTTTTTGGATCGCCAAATCATTGACCCCAAAGAGACATCAAATCATGCAGCACTGACGGATTTGTGTCATGTGTTACTGAACTCAAGTGAATTCTTGTATGTCGATTAACCTTCCTATTGTAGTCGTCCAACTAGCGTTAGATGGTAGACGGCTTAATGATTATTGTAATATAATTTCCTGACGCCCCATCCAGCGTAGCCTGTGTTAAACAAGAGGAAATAGAATAAACCACGGAGACACAGAGGCCACAGAGAAAACCCAGATGAGTCTTATTTACTTGCAAAACGAGACAGTATATTTCTTGAGTTTTCTTGATTGTATTACTCTTTTTTTTAACTCAGTGCCTCCGTGGTAAATTAAATGTATCTATTTTTATTTTTTCCTAATCGAGACATCAAAAGCCTCTACCCAAATGACTGATCTTTAACGCTAGCTGGACTGTAGAGTCTGCTATTGCGGACCGATGCGTTACAAATCCTTCCAATAACTCGTCATCATTAATGACTCGCAAGAGATTATCATGCCAAGAAAAAAATATTCAACACATTCTCCAACTGCTCCGGTTTCCTCCAGACGCGATTGGATCAAACAGGCCGGGACCGGGTTCGGGGCGTTGGCACTGAATAGTTTGTTGCTTCAAGATGAAGTCCAAGCTGCGAAGTCGTTGAACCCTTTGGCTGCCAAAAGAACGCATCACCAGGCAACCGCTAAGTCTGTCATCTTTCTGTTCATGGAAGGTGGTCCGAGTCAAATTGATACGTTTGACCCTAAGCCAACAGTGAATAAGCTCGCTGGTCAATCACTACCAAAATCGTTCAAGCGACCGCTGACTGCAATGGGGGAAGTGGATGCACCNATCCTTGCATCGCCTCGCAAATGGAAACAACATGGGGAATCGGGATTGTGGGTTTCTGAATGGTTACCACACATTGCACAATCCGCAGATGATCTTGCAGTCATTAGAAGCTGTTGGACCAACGGCATTAATCATGCAGGTGGCGTGTGCCAAATGAATACGGTGACCCCGCTCGCTGGGCGTCCTTCGTTAGGAAGTTGGGTCTCTTACGGATTAGGTTCCGAAAACGAATCGCTGCCCGCGTTTGTTGTGATGCAAGATGATATCAAGCGAACGGTCGTTAATGGCCCTCGAAACTGGGGGACAGCTTTTATGCCTGCTGCTTATCAGGGAACACGTTTAGAGAACGGCGTGACCCCAATTCCTAATCTGTTTACCCCCAAGGGAGTCAGTGCAAAGCAACAGCAGGGGAAATTGGATTTGTTAAATCAGTTAAACATAAAGCATGCAGAATCACGCGAGCAGCAATCTGAACTTGAAGCTCGAATTTTAAGCTACGAATTAGCATTTCGCATGCAGGCAGCTGCCCCGGAAGCTGTCGATCTTTCGAAAGAAACTGCATTGACTCTTGATAATTATGGACTGAACAATAAAGAGACAGAATCGTTCGGACGAAACTGCTTGCTGGCCCGCCGGCTCGTTGAACGAGGTGTCCGTTTTGTGCAGCTTTATAGNGGGACAGGATCTCAATGNGATCAACATTCAGACATTGAAACCAAGCATCCTAAAATGTGCCGAAGTATGGACCAGGGGGTTGGGGCGTTGCTTAAAGATTTGAAGCAACGAGGACTGCTTGATGAAACTCTTGTTGTCTGGGGCGGAGAATTTGGTCGGACCCCGATGAGCGAAAAAGGAACGGGGCGAGATCACAACTCAACAGGATTTACCATNTGGATGGCAGGGGGCGGCGTCAAGGGTGGTCAGACAATTGGTGCAACCGATGAGCTTGGTTTGTATGCTGTCGAAGATAAAATGCATGTCAAAGATATTCATACCTCGATTTATCATCTGCTGGGCCTGAGTAACATGAAGCTGGAATACCGACACGTAGGCCGCCCGGAACGCCCGACTCTCAACGAAGGCGAATTTCAAAAGAAGCTGATTACCGGCTAAAAATCAGCGGCATTCCTAACTATAATCAATCTCAATAGAAGCCTGACTCTTAATGAAGCAACCGGTTGATCAATGGTTTGTGTACATCGTGCAATGTGCTGATGCCTCACTTTATACGGGAATCTCTAAAGATGTTGATCGACGCATCAAGCAACACAACGCAGGCACCGCTTCGCGTTACACACGCAGCCGCTTGCCAGTGGAAATCAAATACCAGGAACAGCAACCAGACCACAGCTCCGCATTAAAGCGAGAGCTAGCAATTAAAGCCTTAACTAAAAAAGCGAAACAGTCGCTGATTGAATCCGTGAAGTAACATCATGTTGAATGCTTCGTAGTTATTGGATTGCCGTGCACGATCAATCTCGCCAATACGTTGATTCGGGGCCGACTTTGTATTTGACATTCATCTGGGGTGTTTTGATTAAAATCTGACCACGGTGAAGTGATTCGACTCCTGCCAAAGTCATGCCCGAGGTAAGTAGCGTGCGTTCGATGGGGTAAGGAACTTTTCCTGTGATGATTGTATCTTCGATATGACGCGTGAGTGGATGGAAAAAGTCAGCGGTTGTTGAGCCATGCTTTGGCATGGGCAGATACATCTGGCAGGAAATGATTTCTCCGGTATCCGAACGCATACCCGCATAGTTGAAATCTCTGATATCCACTTGAAACATCGTGGTGCGGAATCCATCTAAGTGTTCGATGAAGTAAGCCCGTGCATCGGGAAAAACTTTGCGTGCCCACTCGACAGTGATGCGATCTGTGTAATAACCACCCTCAACAGGTAGGTTGTGACTACGCGTCAGTGCAGAAACCATTAGTTTTCGAGTGTTTTTGTATTTGGTATTAGCGAGATGTTCCCACATACGATCCCCGTTTAATGCGTGAACGCTGCTAATACCGACTTCGCCTCCTTTACGTCTTTCCGACATACACTGAGCTGCTTCAAGAGCATGGATATCGTAAACATCAGCTCCCCCGTAGGCGACACAAACACTTTCGCTCATTGGTGTGTTATGCGGAATGTCGATTGCTGGCATGCGGCGAGTTACCGGTAATGAGGAACCTGCAAAGAAGGGGAAGTTGAGCCGTTTGGAATCAGCAACCATCTCAGCACATTCTTTCCAGGTGACCGAAAGATGTTTGTCGTTAAACACAGGAACCGAGCGGCCGCTGTCTTCAAAGACTTTCACACATTCTTNGAACCATTTGTACCGAGGATAGAGTTTTTGCCCCATCTCGCTCATCGGATATTCGCCGTGCTCTGCAATAATCACGACACCATCAACAGCCAGCTTGCCTGTGCCTAAAGTGAGTGCATCAGCAATATTCGTATACTGTTTCAAGCCATAACGCTGAATACGATCCTGGCCCAGATCATCGTTGTGCATTTGATCAAGATAAATCGAAGCAACATCTACTCGTGGTGCTTGCCAGGCGCCNTTCCAGCCGTAACCAAGTGCAAGACGATCAAGAAAGTGCTGAGCATGAGAATGTTTTTTGACAACTGTTCCTAGAAAAGCAATTTTCTTTCTGGGCCGTGCGGTTGTTGCATTTGCAAAGCTTAGCGGAGTAAGCATCGATGCAGTTGCCAGGGTTGTCGTTTGAGTGAGGAAGTTTCGGCGAGTTGTATTCATTGGTCAGACTCGTTTTTGAAAAGGAGGGAAGTTATGATCGTTTTACAGATCTTATACCAAACTCAATTAATACTTGCGCGAAGCTATTACTCGTGGCCTTGTACTGACAAGGACTTAGGAAACATCCAACTCGCAAACAAATATGCGAATGCGTATTAAGATCAAGTCGTGCATCGCTCTGTTAAAGCGTACTGGATGGTGAGATAATGTTCCACCGTATTCAAGGGATTCTCTGATTTGAGAAATCGTAGGGCAGCTTTAGCGTCTTGGAAGTTTAAAGAATGAACATCACTGTTGAAGAACTTGTAGAACGTGGGTTATCCCAAACGCAGGCCGATTCGTGGATGATTCTGCTTCAAAGTATTTCAATCATTAGCGATGAACTTGAACGATGGAATACGATAGTAACGCAGTTGCTAAGACCAGAGATTCCGTTTGCAGTCCATGAATTGTTATATGAGCGAAATTATAAAGAACACCGCCTGCGACAATTGCCTTGTCCGGGGTGGATACCAAGTGAAGATGACATTCACAGAGCCAATCTGACAGGCTGGATGAATGAGCTGGGGTTATTTTCTTATGAAGAAATGCATGCATGGTCTGTTGCGAATCGTGAAGAATTCACGGAGAAATTAACAACAGCTTTGTCGATTCAGTTTGATAGCCAGCCGACTCAATACTGTGATGTTTCAGCTGGAGTAGAGAATGTTCGTTGGTATCGAAATGCTTCATTGAATATGGTCGAAAGTTGCTTTCAAGCAGACGATGAAGCTGTTGCGATTATTGCTGGAGATGCCGAAAATCAGCTGGAAGAAATCACTTACGCTCAGCTTAAATCCGCCACTGCAAGAGTCGCCAACGGACTGGTTGAGCTGGGATTGAAACCTGGAGACCGCGTTGCGGTTTCGATGCCGATGACTGTTGATTCTGTTGCGACCTTTTTAGGAATCATTGCGGCTGGCTGTGCAGTGGTCACCATCGCGGATAGCTTTTCTGCTGAAGAAATGGCTGTGCGATTGAAAATTACTCAGCCGAAATGCATGTTCATTCAAGATGTTGTTGTGAGAGGCGGAAAGAGACTTCCCCTGTATGAGAAGATTACATCTCAGGAAAACATGCAGGCGATTGTTCTGGGTGCAGATGGTACTCCATCGATTAATCTGCGATCTGGTGATCTCACTTGGGAGCAGTTTCTTTCAGCTGATACGACACTGCATTGTGTCGCGAGAAATCCTGACGACGAAACAACGATTCTGTTTTCTTCAGGAACAACCGGGAATCCCAAAGCAATTCCCTGGGATCATACAACGCCCGTGAAAGCAGCGGGGGATGCGTATCTGCATCATGATATCCACTCGGGAGATATATTGTGTTGGCCCACTAACCTGGGTTGGATGATGGGCCCGTGGCTGGTGTATGCTGCTTTGATTAACCGCGGGACAATTGCGTTATCACAGACTGTTCCGACTTCACGCCTGTTTTGTGAATTTGTGCAACAAGTGGGTGTGACGATGCTGGGGTTGGTGCCCAGTATTGTCTCAGCATGGCGAAAGCAGGATCAAATTGCGAATCTGGATTGGACATTTTTGCGTTTATTCAGTTCCACGGGTGAATGTTCGAATCCGAACGACATGTTGTGGTTGATGTCGCGTGCAGGCTATCGTCCGGTGATCGAATATTGTGGGGGCACCGAAACTGGTGGCGGATATGTGACGGGAGTCATGATTAAACCATCGGTCCCAGGCCTGTTTTCTGCCAAAGCGATGGGATTTCCCTGGCAACTGAGAAGTGAATCCGGGGAAGAAACGTCTTTAGGGGAAGTGTTTTTTGAACCCCCGGTCATCGGTTTATCGACTCGATTGCTGAACCGTGATCATCATGAGGTTTATTTTGCAGGGATTGAGACAAGCCTCAATCAGCCGGTTTTACGTCGGCACGGGGATCAACTGGAAGAATTGCCGGGAGGTTATTATCGTGCACATGGTCGGATCGATGATGCGATGAATCTGGGAGGAATCAAAGTTAGTTCGGTCCAAATAGAAGAGTTGCTTGGCAAGCATCCAGCAGTCCAGGAACTGGCTGCGATATCCGTTCCTCCTCCACAAGGTGGACCCGAGTTGTTAGTGATTGTAGTGGTGTTGTATAAAGAAAGGGATCAACACATTCTGAAAAACGAATTTCAGCAAATCATTAAAACCGAACTCAATCCATTATTCAAAATTGAAGATGTCAAGACCATTGACCATCTCCCCAGAACAGCTTCCAATAAAGTAATGCGGCGAAAGCTGCGAGATTCGTATCTTGAAAACAGAAGCAAGTAGGCAGGAACAAGTCTTTACGCAGTTCCGGCATCCGGGCTTTCTAATTGAATAAGATTAACATGATCAAAAATATTGCAGTTCTGGGATGTGGTTTGATTGGCGCGAGTTGGGCAGCTTTTTTTGCATCCAAGGGGTTGAGAACAAAAATGTTCGATATCGATTCGGCAACAACAAAGCGAGGTCGTGATCAAGCGGTTAAGTATTTGCATCGACTGGTTGAGCTGAATTCAATTCCACAAGAAAGCCTGGACGAGGCAGTCTCAAATTTGCAGTCAGTCAATTCTTATCAAGAGCTATTGCAAGATTGTGATTATGTACAGGAATCGGTTCTGGAAGATTACGATGTCAAAGCAGAAGTTTATCGAACTCTGGAACAGCATCTTTCGACCGAGGCGATTATTGCGAGTAGTTCTTCGGGATTATTGATGTCTCAGATGCAATTAGCTTTAGAGTATCCCCTGCGATCATTGATTGCTCATCCATTTAATCCGCCCCATATTATTCCATTGGTCGAGTTGGTCCCCGGTGAAAAAACAGCAAGCGAAACCGTCTCGGCTGTTAATGATTTCTTCATACAGTTAGGCAAGAAACCGGTTGTGCTCAATAAGGAAGTTCCAGGGCACATTGCCAATCGACTGGCAGCAGCTGTCTGGAGAGAGGCGATTGCGTTATTAGATGATGATGTTGCCAGCCTGGAAGATATTGATAATGCTCTTTGTCACGGGCCGGGGTTGAGATGGGCATTGATGGGACAACATTTGATCTACGAACTTGGCGGCGGAGAAGGCGGGTATCAGAAATTTATTGATACAATCGGTGCTTCCTTTTCTACTTATTGGGAAGATATGCAATCCTGGACAGAGATACCGGAATCAGCAAAAACAAAAGCGGTAGCCGGGACGAAAGAGCTTCTGGAAACACGATCCCGAGAACAATGGACAAAGTGGCGAGACGAAAAACTGGTAAAGATTATTCAGATTCTTGAAGAGTAAATTCATGCAACAGCAAAATCAACAACAGACTGTGCTTATCACAGGAGCATCTAGTGGCATCGGAGCTGATCTGGCGAAATCTTTTTTCCAGGCGGGCTACCGATTGGTGCTGGCTGATCTTAATGAACCCGATTCTCTAACTGTATTTGAAGAGCGAGAACAGGATGTCCTATTTGTGCAAGCAGACCTGTCCCAGGAAACAGCCTGCGAAGAGATTGTTCAACAGGGGATCGAACGATTTTCGTCGATTGATGTTCTGATAAACAACGCGGGGGTTCAGCATGTTTGTCCGATAGAATCTTTTCCGGTTCAGACATGGCAAAAGATGCTGGCAGTGATGTTGACTGCACCTTTTCTGTTGACCAAGCTGGTGTGGCCCGGCATGAAGAAAAACGGTTGGGGGCGGATTGTGAATATCGGTTCGATTCACTCACAAGTTGCTTCGCTCAACAAAGTGGCTTACACATCTGCCAAGCATGGATTGATTGGTTTGACAAAAACAGCTGCACTGGAAGGTGGGCCGTGCGGGATTACCGCCAACGCAATTTGTCCGGCTTATGTGCGAACGCCGCTGGTGGAAAATCAAATTGCAGCTCAGGCAAAAACATTGGGGATCAGCGAAGAAGCGGTTGAGCAAGATGTGTTACTGAAATCAGCAGCCACTGGAAGCTTGATCGAGCCGAGTGAAGTTTCGAGCCTGGTTCTGTATTTGTGTTCCGAAAATGCAAAGTCAGTCACGGGAGCCAGTTGGAATATCGACTGTGGATGGACGGCACAGTAATTAAATTAGACTGGTATGCTGTGGTGGATTCTAGCTTTGGGAAATAATTATAACCACGAAGGCACAAAGAGCACGAAGAATCGTCAAGAGAAAAGTTAGATTACATCTGATGAGTTATTGATTTGTGAAAAGTTGCAGGATGGGGGACTGTCGGCAATTGGTTTCCCTGTTCACAAGATTGACCACCGACAGGTTCACCCATCTTGATGGCATACGAAAGCAACAGGCCCGCGTTGATGGGTGCAAGCACCACATCCTACTTCTGAACTCTTTGTTATTGATTCGTGGATATCCGTGGCTGATAATCCTTCTTTTTCTTCGTGTCTTCGAGGCTTCGTGGTTCAAAAATAAGACACAAATCAGGTCTGCGTTTGAAGTTTGATTACAGAGTGGTTAATCTGTCAAATCTCTGGATAATTAACGTGTTTATTGTAAGGAATATTTTGATGAGTGATCGAATTGTGATGCGTACCGGCGAAAGTCTTGTTGCTGGTGGTCCCCCATTTACCGCAGCTGAGCCGGAAATTGTCATTGGCGAACTCGATGGCCCCGTAGGAACAGCCATTGCGACATTAACTGGAAATCAGGCAGCTGGGCATTCCAAAGTCTTTGCGATTCTGGATACCGATATTCAAGTTCGCCCCGTGACGTTGATGGTCAGCAAGGTCACAGTGAAAAGCAGTGCCTACACAAACATTCTGATGGGAACCGTGCAAGCAGCGATTGCCAACGGTGTTTTGGATGCAGTTCGAGCTGGCGATATCCCTAAGGAAAAAGCAAACGACCTGGGAATCATCTGTTCGGTATGGCTCAATCCAGGAGTCGCAACCGATGAAAATCTCGATCATAAAGCCTTGTTCGATATTCATCGCAAAGCAACCGCACAAGCGATCCACAAAGCGATGTGCAACGAACCATCGATTGATTGGTTGCTGGAGAATCAAGACAAAATCACCCACAAGTATTACCAAAAAGGTCTTGATGGGACTTTGTAAAGAATAACCTTAATGTAAAAATTCGAGTAAAAGCGTATCGATACGCTTTTTTTGTGATACCAGATTCAGTTAATACTTGCGTGAAGCTAGCACTCGTGGCCTTGTACTGACAAGGACTTAGGAAACATGCAACGCGATAACAAATACGCGAATGCGTATTACAAAGTTCCGGCAGTTTTTCTTTTCGAGAGAACCAAAAGCGATTGAGCAGCTCGAACACGGACGTCAATGTTTTTGTCATCGAGTAACTTGATGAGTGCATTCTTGGCTGAGGTGGCTCGGGCGTCTCCTGCAAAAGTTGCTGAGTAGGTTCGAATGGCTGGGTCGTCATCGGAGAGATTTCTAATGAGAGCTTTGAGGCTGTCTGGATCTCCCAGTGTTGCTAACGCGTTGATAAAATAAGCATGTATGAGTGGATCTTTGATGTTTTTCGCACGAACTTTGAGTCTTGGGATATCCTCATCTGAGCCAATTCGTGCAAGCACCCAGGCAACAATTCTTGCGACTGCAATATCTTCGTTATCGATTTGTTTGCGTAAAAGCATCATTGCTTCTGGGTTGCCTGAACGCCCTAATGCAGCGGCAGCCATCAGAGACATGCTGTCGTTCTCTGTTTGTCGCATTGCTTTAAGGAATAATTGTTTCTCATCGGCAGTATTAAGTTTGTAAACCTTGTAAAGAGATTCACACGCATGCACATGCCCGTGGGGATCATCTCCGGCGAGAATATCGAACATGATTGAAGCTTTAGTAATGTCTCCAGCTCGTACCAATTCACGGGCCAGGCCACAGCGGTGTTGATCGTCTTTTTCAGTTTTGAGTTTCGGCTCTAAAAGTTTGCGAACCTCTTCACCCTTTCCGCCAAGTGTGAGTGCTTCAGCTGCATGCATCGAAGGCCAGAATTCATCGGACCGGACCGCTTCACGTAAAATTCGATAACATTTATTTCGTGTCGCTTTGTTAAGTTGAATTGTCGAATCATCGGCCTGGATCTGTATCGATTGCCCTATTCCAATAGTACCCACGATAAGAATTGCAAGAACTAATCTTCGCATTGCGTTGGTATTCATGATTCAATCTTTAGTAATAAATGTAGGGGGAGCGGGGGGATTTAGATTGTTCTGACTACAGGATTCCGAATTTCTTGAAGGCTTCGGTGGCACTCATGCCATTTTTGATGCTGTCGCGAAAGACATTTTCGTCATGGATTTTTTGCCAGGCTAATGCAATCACTTCCTGCTCGACTTCCTGGGGCACAACAACGACTCCATCAACGTCTGCAATGACCAGATCGCCTGGCGAAAATGTGACACCTTCTAACTCAACGGGCACATCGACATCGACAACCCGATTTCGATCTTTGCTGTCGTACAACGAAACACCGCTTGCCCAGACAGGGAATTCCATCGCACGCATCTGTTGCAAGTCGCGAACTGCACCATCGACGATCACGCCTTTGCATCCAAGATGTGTTGCAGCTGTTGAAAGTAGTTCTCCCCAAATTCCTGATCGTGTTGAACCGCCTGCAGCTGCAATTAAAATGNCATCCGGGCAAAGCGAATCTACAGCTTGCAATTCCAGCTCGTAGGGATTGGGGTCTGCGTGAAACATTTCTCCCCATAAAGTTGTCTTGCATCGACCAGNCATCACGGTTTGGGTGGTCATCGGTTGGAGAGGCAATCTTGGTGATTGATGAGTCAGTCCGATCGAATCTAATGAATCGCNAACGACTGCACTAAAAAGATGCTCACGAATTTGGTCCAAAGTTATTTCTTGCACGAGTCTATCCACTTGCGATTTGTCAGAGTAAGAAAATTAGTGAGGAGCCGAAGCCAAAGGAATCGATCGCTTTGACATCTGGCGGGTCTTCCATTAACTTGATCGTATCTTTCTGTAACATGTTACACAAGCCATTTAAAAGGTGAATTATTAATGATTGAAGCTATTGAAGTTCCAGAAGTTGCTGCTTTGAAATTACCTCTTTCCCATGCGATTAAAGCAGGTGGGTTTGTTTTTGTTTCCGGTCAGGCGTCTGTCAACGAGGCTGGGGAAATTGTCAGCGATACCATTGAAGGCGAAATCCGACGTTCGTTTGATAACATCAAAAGAATCTTGGCTGCTTCCGGGCAGACCATGAAAGACGTGATCCAGGTTCGAAGCTACGTCGGCGACCCCAAAGACCTGGCTGTTTATAACGAAATTTATCGTGAGTACTTTTCATCGCCTTATCCTGCTCGCACAACATTGACCGGGTGTATTCCCGATTTCATTAAATTCGAAGTCGATGTCACTGCTGTATGTAGCTAAGAATTGGCTTGAACNGTGGTCTGCGTAGGGTCCGCTATTGCGGACCGAAACAGGCTAAGAAGTTTCTATAGGGAACCTCTAATACCAAACTCAATCAATACTTGCGTGAAGCTATTGCTCGTGACCTTGTACTGACAAAGACTTAGGGAACATCCAACGCGCAAACAAATATGCGAATGCGTATAATAATTGAAGACCAGAGGTATTTCGAATACAGTTTGGTTATAACAAACAGTTCAAAAACCCCCT